>JAXDKF010000261.1:0-10964 GCA_034667265.1 Fimbriimonadaceae bacterium | reverse complement strand
TAGCAGCTCGTCGGTCTTGTTTTCCACACCAAACGTAGACGCTGAGTGATATGGTACTATCGTCGCGATCTTAGGGGCTACCGCGATGGAGTAATTAATCAATAAGGAGTTTCTAGCCAAACTCCTTATTTCCTGCGCAATAATTTCCTCGATGGCGGTATCAACAAGGTTGTACATGTCCAGGATTTCGCCAGACGTCGGCTCGTGGTATTCCGACTGCCAATCATCATCCTCCCACTTGTCTTCGTTATACATTTGATCGACAATGTGTTGAACTTCGTCTGACGCAAACTTGCCCTCGATCGCCTCAGCAAGTATTTCGAGGTATTCGGCATTAGGGTGCTCAGGGGCATTCGAGAGCCTTTGACGGATTGCGTGCGCCTTTATCCCAGTATCGATCAGCGGGGATCCAGGTCCGAGGTCTTCAACTACCGCTATTGATGAAAGACTGCTGTAATTTAAGGATTTGTTTTGACCCTTGATGGGCAGAAATTCGGTTTTCGGAGGGAAGAGCGCCTCGGCACGCTCGAGGTAGTTCGGATCAACGAGAACCTTGGCTCCATGCTCACCAATCTTGCTGGCAAAGGCCTGAACGTCGTGCGGAATTGATGAGTCCTCAAGCCAATCCTCGGCGCCAGTCATATCTAGCAGAACGATGTGATCTTCAAGAGAGGAGTCGATCGTTCGTCCGACGTCATCGGTGACCTCCTCTGAGGGCAGAAGAGCGCCCAGCTCAGAAAGCTTGAATACGAGGAACCTGTCTTCAACTGCCGCTCGCAATATGGGCATGATCCGCTCTGTTGAACCTACCTGAACAAAAGTAATTTAGCCGACAGATCCTTCAAGACTCACCCCTAGCAGCTTCTGAGCCTCGACCGCAAACTCCATCGGCAGCTCGCGGAAGACGTCCTTGCAGAAGCCCGAGACGATCATGTTGACCGCGTCCTCGGTCGGAATCCCGCGCTGGTTGCAGTAGAAGATCTGGTCCTCGCCGATCTTTGACGTAGACGCCTCGTGCTCAACAGTCGCGGTCGGATTCTTGACCTCGATATACGGGAACGTGTGCGCCCCGCACCGATCGCCCATAAGCATGGAGTCGCACTGCGAGTAGTTGCGAGCGCCCTCCGCGCCGGGGTTGATGCGGACCTGGCCGCGGTACGTGTTCTGCCCGTTGCCGGCTGAAATACCCTTCGACACAATGGTCGATTTCGTGCGCTTGCCGAGGTGGATCATCTTGGTGCCCGTATCGGCCTGCTGCTTGTTGGCGGTGAGCGCCACGCTGTAGAACTCGCCGACCGCGTCGTCGCCCTGCAGGATCACGCTGGGGTACTTCCAGGTGATGGCAGAGCCCGTCTCGACCTGGGTCCAGGTGATCTTGGAGCGGCGGCCGATGCACTTGCCACGCTTGGTCACGAAGTTGAAGATTCCGCCCTTGCCGGTGACCGGATCGCCCGGATACCAGTTCTGGACGGTGCTGTACTTGATGGTGGCGTCGTCGCCCACCGCGATCAGCTCGACCACGGCGGCGTGGAGCTGGTTCTCATCGCGCATCGGGGCCGTGCAGCCCTCCAGATACGAGACGTACGCGCCTTCCTCTGCGATGATCAGCGTGCGCTCGAACTGGCCCGTGTTCTGCGCGTTGATCCGGAAGTAGGTGCTGAGCTCCATGGGGCAGCGCACGCCCTTGGGGATGTACACAAAGCTGCCGTCGGAGAACACCGCGCTATTCAGCGTGGCGTAGAAGTTGTCGCTGTACGGCACCACCGAGCCGATGTACTTCTGCACGAGCTCGGGGTGCTCTCGCACCGCTTCCTGAATCGAGCAGAAGATAATCCCGAGCTTGGCCAGCTCGGCCTTGAAGGTCGTGACCACCGAGACGGAGTCGAAGACGGCGTCAACGGCGACGCCGGATAGCTGTGGGGTATTGGGTGTTGGGTATTGGGTATTGGGGCCGGATAGAGGGATGTCGGGATGCGCGCCCATATCCGTCTTGGGATCGAGGGTCGAGCCGACGGTCGCATTGAGGAGCTCGGCGGCAGTTTGAGGGACGGGAGTGCCAGTGATCGGTGATCCGTCCGGATCACTGCTTACGGATGACTGCTCACCTTTCCGAGCATCCGCCGGGCTCGCGGCGGCTCCCTTCACATTCAGCAGCACCTTCTGCTCCTGGATCGGGATGCCAAGTTTCTGGAACGTCCTTAGGATCTCCGGGTCGGCGTCCTCGAGCGAGTCCAAGATCGGCTTTTGCTTGGGCGCGGAGTAGTAGGAGATCTCCTGGAGGTTGATCTTGGGATAGTGCACGTTGGACCAGTGCGGCTCCTTCATCGTCAGGAAGTGCCGGTAGGCCTTGAGTCGCCAATCCAGCAGCCACTGCGGCTCGCCCTTCTTGGCGGAGATGGCGCGGACGACGTCCTCGTTGAGCCCGGGGGGAAGCTGGTCTGCCTCCAGGTCCACGCTCCATCCGTGCTCGTAGCCTCGATTGGCCCACTCTTCGAGCAGGGCCGTGCTCTCATCTAATACTTGTTCGCTCATATATTCGGCCGGCGTCCACGAGGCAGCACCTCCATCACGCCAAGCTCTCCCTTTCTTCCAACGTCCATTTTGGCAGGAATCTGTACTTTCCCGTGTAGATTCGCCCGAAGCGGTAAGTGGTAAGTAGTAAATGGTAAATGGCTCGGACCGGTCGGGCTCCCTGAACCTTTCCTCGAACGTCGAAGCTGTTTCCGCAAGACAGAGCCCCATCCGCCCATTTACCACTTACCATTTACCATTTACCGCCTCGAACCCATAATCCCCTCGTGCCGGTGACTCGCGACTTCGACCTGCTCTGGGACTACGACAATCCCGCCGAAACCGAAGCGGCCTTCCGCGCCGTGCTCCCCGGGCCCGACGACGCGTACCGGCTAGAGCTGCGCACGCAACTCGCCCGAGCGCTGGGGCTGCAGAGGCGTTTCGAGGAAGCCCACGCAGAACTCGACCAAGTCGAGAAGGAGCTGGGTCCAGACGACCGCACACGGATACGATATTTGCTCGAGCGTGGCCGCGCGTTCAACTCCTCTGGAGACAAGCCCAAAGCTCAGCCGTTGTTCCTGGAAGCCTTCAAACTCGCGCAAGGCTTGAAGGAAGACTTCCTCGCGGTGGACACGGCACACATGATCGCCATCATAGAACCCCCTCACGCGGCTCTCGCGTGGAACGAGAAGGCGGTCGCGTTGGCTGAGAAATCGGAAGACGAACGCGCGAGAAATTGGCTTGGCTCGCTCTACAACAACATCGGCTGGACCTACCACGGCCAGGGGCGATTTGAAGAAGCCCTGATCGCGTTCAAGAAAGCCCTCGATGCTCGAGAAGCGCAAGGCAAGCGCGAGCCGATCCTCATCGCCCGCTGGTGCGTCGCCCGATGCTTCCGCTCACTGGGCCGGCTCAATGAGGCGTTCGCCGCACAGCACCTGCTGCTCCTGGATCGTGAGGAAGACGGCAAGCCGGATGGGTACGTCCACGAGGAGATCGCCGAGTGCTTCCTGGAGATGGGCCGCAAGCAAGACGCCGCGGAGCACTTTGCAAAGGCCCATGAGGTGCTTTCAAAAGACCCGTGGTTCCAGGCCAATGAAGCACCCCGGCTCAAGCGCATGCTGGAACTCGCCTCGGCCTAACGAGGGATACTCTAGGTATGCGACTGCCCCTGATCGTCTGCTTGGTGCTCTCAAGCGGCCTTGCTGTGAGCCAGACCTACGTGGCGCCGCACTACACGAAGACCGGCCGATTTGTGCCGGGCCATTACCCGAAGAGTCGCACCGCCAAGACTCCCAGATCAACCACGACATACACAACAACCATCCGCAACGGGCTCCACGGCGGTGCGACGATCACCAGGACTACCAGGGAGCGCGTGGGCAGTAGCTCCGTCTCAACCACGACGAGTTCTGGTAGCAGCGGTCAAAGGAGCACCGTGACAAGGACAGAGAGGTTCGGTAGCCACACGTACACCACATCGACCACAACGGGCAGCACGAGGCGCCGCCGCAAGCGGTTCGGCTACTAGCGAAGCGAGACTTTCGTCTGGACGATGCGTGCCTCAGAAATGCGAGCCAACGCCTCCGCATAGATGTCCAGCGGCACAAGATACTGCAGAGGTCCGAACCCCCACGGGGTCATCGTGATCTTAACGCCGCCTGGCTTGCGCGATAGGGTGCAGGAACCGTACTCGGAGGCGAGGTGCGTACGCGCCCCCAGCCCAACGTTGATTAGCGCGGAAACCGAGCAAGGGAACGAGCGGCTTTCTCCCTCGTTCTCGAGGGCCAGCTCGCACCGGCCGCCATGAGTTAGCTTCACCGAGGCCTTCCCCGGACAATTGGCTCCTCCATCGCACAGGACCGCACTTCTCCTCATAGGCTTTGATCTCCCCTTTGGCGTTTGGACGGTCATAGGGCCTCTCCCCTTCCCGGGCAACCGGGCTGTCCCCACAACTTTGTACAGGATTTCTCGGCAAAGCACAACCCGATGGGGCAGTTTTTGACGCGCTAAGGAGACGCAAATGGGGCAAAACCGATTGAAAAGCGATTCAGCCTCTAGCGAAGGAGGAGCCGTTGATCGGAACACCCATCCCAAACCCTTCCCCCTCTTCGGCACGAACCATCCGAACAAGGGGAAGGGGCTAAGAACTAAACGGCGACCGGCTCGCGCTCTTCCGAACCAGACACCGCTGCTTCGGGCCGATCGGTGTAGGTCTCTTCGCGCCGCTTCTTTCGGCCTCCAAAGAGTCGGCCCATCGAATTCGACAGATCGTCGAAGATCGTGTACGAGCACGGGATGACTACGAGGGTCAAGACCGTCGAGAGGGAGATGCCGCCGATGATGGCGATACCGATCGTCTCGCGGAACTCGGAACCTCGTCCAAGCGCCAACGCCACGGGCAGCGTGCCCATGACCAGGGCGATCGTGGTCATCATGATCGGCCGCAGACGCGTCGGGCCCGCTTCGACCAGGGCGTCGTGACGATTTCTGCCTCGACTGCGAAGCGTGTTCGTATAGTCGACCAGCAGGATCGCGTTCTTGCCAACCAAGCCGACAAGACAGATGATGCCGATCATGCCGACGATGTTCAGTGACTTGTCCGTGATCACCAGCGCGAGCAACGCGCCGACCATGGCCTGCGGCTGAGCAAGCTGAATGATCGCGGGGTACAGCAGGTTGTCGTACAGAGACGCCAAGAGCATGTACACGAGGATGAACCCAAGGAACAGCGCGCTGAACAGGAACACGCCTTCACGGGCCTGGGCATCCGATTGGCCAAGGTCCTTCTGCTCGACGCCGGGCAGGATCAGGTTGTGGGCCAGAATGTAGTTCTTGACCTGCGCCTGCACCGATCCCGCCGCATAGCCGGGGAGCAGGTCCGCGCTAAGACGGATCTCTTCTCGGCGATCTCGGCGATCGATCTTGTCCACGCCGGGAGCTTCCTTAAGCTGGGTGACCTCGCCGAGCGCTATCGGCCGCCCGTTGTCGAACTTGACGGGGAGCTGGCTCAGGATGTCGGGATTATCGCGATCCTTCAAGTCCAACATGACCCGAATCGGATACTCCTGCCCATTCTGCCGAAGCTTGGCGTCCTCGTTGCCTTGGTAGAGCGTCCGCAGCGCCGCGCCAATTTCTGCCGGCGTCAGGCCGGTATCGGCGAGTCGAGCGCGATCGGGCAGCGCCCGGATTTCGGGCTTGCCTGGCTTCGTGCTGATGTCCGGATTGATAACGCCGGTGACGACACCGCTTTGCAGAGCTCGCTTGATGCTGCTGGCGGTATCCACCAGAGCCTGCCGGTTGTCCGAGATGAATGTCATCTGGATCGGCGCGCCGAATCCGCCGCTGCCGGCCGAAACCGTCACGTTGGCGCCGGGCACTTTGCCGATCATGCCAAGGAGCTCGGCGGAAACCGTATCCGACCTCTTATCGCGGAGAGATTTATCCTTCGGGTGCCAGAACGCTAGGCGATCTTCGATGGATCGCTTGTCGTTAAGCGTCACCGACAACTGGCCGTAGTTGGAGCCGCTGTTGCCGCCTCCGCCAAAGCCACCGCTCTGTGATCCGACATCTGAGAGGACGTACTTCACGTCCGGGTGCTTAAGAACGACTTTCTCCAGGCCGGCGATCACGTCCGAGGTGCGTTGCAGGCTTGCGCCAGGCGGAAGCTCCACGTTAACTGAGACTTGTCCTTGGTCGCTCTCAGGCATGAACTGGAATTTGAACACGCCTTCCGGAGACTTCGAGCCGGGAGGCGCCTTGTACATGCCGTATCCGTATCCGATTAGGCCGGATAGCGGGAAAATGAGGCCGAAGAGCGCCCCGTAGAGCAAGAATCTCGGCTTCACATAACCGCGGAACGCGTTGATGATGAAAACGATCAGGCCGATTGCGATGGAAACGTAGAGCAAGGGCATTCCTGCCGTCGCGCCGCCGCCAAAGCTTCCCACCATGAACATGATCACGGCCACCAGGGCGCTGTTGCCCAAGATGAACACGAACCACCGATGGTTCAGCGCCCACTCGAGAACGCGGCCGTAGAATCGAGCCAGTTTGCCGAACACACGCTCGAACCACACTGAGAACCGCCCGGTGACGTGCTCCATGTCCTCGCCCTTGCGATACCAGCGCGCGGCCAGCATCGGCGTGACCGTGAAGGACACGAACAGCGAAGACAGAACCGCGAAAACAAAGGCCAGAGCCAGCGGCTTGAAAAACTGGCCGACGATGCCGCCCATGAAGCCGATCGGCGTGAAGACCACGACGTCGACCATGGTGATGGCAATAGCGGCTAGACCGATCTCGGATCGCCCGTTGATCGCCGCATCGCGCGGGTTCTCACCCATACGCAAGTGCCGGTAGATGTTCTCAAGAACGACGATCGCGTCGTCTACGAGAACGCCCACGGCGAGCGAGAGCGCCATCATCGAAAGGTTGTTGATCGTAAACCCGGCCGCCTTCAGCGCGATAAACGTGGTGAAGAGGCAGAGGGGGATGGCGATCGCGACGATCATCATCCCGCGGAAGTTGTGGAGGAAGATGTAGACCGTCAGCGCGACGAGGAAGATGCCGAAGATGAGGGAGAAGAGCAGGTCGTTAATAGAGGCCTTGATGTTCTCGCCAGACTCGAAGATGATCTCAGACTTGAGGCCGAGGTTCGCGTACTCCTTCTCGATCTGGGAGTTCATCGCCTTGGCGTCTTCCGAGATCTGAACCGCATTTCCTTCACGCGTCTTCTGCAGCGCGAGAACGACCGTGTCGCCGCCGTTGAGGCGCGAATATTCGGTCTTTTCCGACGCGGTGTCGGTGATCGTGGCGACGTCGCTAAGGTGCACGATCTTGGCTCGCTCGCCATCCCGGCCGCTCACGGAGAACACAAAGCCCCGGATCTCGTCCACGTCCTTGAATTCCGTCTGCAAACGAAGCGTTAGGTCGCGTCCGCCAGTTTTCAACCGGCCCGCCGGCACGTTGAGGTTGCCCTGGGCGATCGCCCGCTGGACGTCGCCGATGCCGATGCCGTAGGCCAGGAGCTTGTCCTTGCTGATCTGAACCTGGATCTCGCGCTGGTCGCCACCTGAAATCGTCGCGGAGGCAACGCCGGAGATCTGAGCGAACCGATTCTTGATCTTGTTATCCAGCAAATCGCGAAGGTCGCGCGCATCCAGCTTGTCGTTCCTGAACGCCATGTACATCACGGGCTGCGACGCGTTGTCGAACTTGGTGACCTGCGGCTTCAGCGCGTCCTTGGGCAAGTTGTTCGCGATGGAATCTACGCGGGACCGCACGTCGTTCATCGCGACGTCGATATTGGTTCCGAGCTCGAACTGCGCGGTCACACTCGTGAAGCCCTCTCGCGCGGTGCTCGTGACTTCACGCAAACCATTGATGCCGGCTAACGCATCTTCGACCTTCCGGGAAACGAGGTTGCTGATGGTGTCCGCGTCGGCGCCCGGGTAGACGACGGTTACGTTGACGACGCCGAAGTTGACCTCGGGGCTCTCCTCAACGCGCATTGATCGATAGCTGATGGTGCCGATCATAAGAGCGGCGAACATCAACATCAATATGAAGACCGGCCTCGTAATGGCCGTTTTGGTTAAACCCACGTTATCCTCCGCTTCCCTTTAGCGCAACCGCTACAGGCTTCGTGTCGATCTTCACGAGTGCGCCGTCCACCAGATCTTCTTGCCCGCGCACCACGATCTCCTGTCCGCTCACGAGACCGGTGACCTGAACGTCATTGCCCTGACGGAGGCCGGTCTTCACCTCGAGCTGGCGAGCCTTGTTGCCATTTACTACGAATACGACGTTCTTGCCATCTCGCGGCACCACGGCCGAAATGGGAACGACCATTGCGCCAGGAATGGATCGCAAGAGAACGTCGCCCGACGCAAACATGCCGGGCCTCACGCTAGTTAGGTCGCCGCTGATTTGGATCCTTGCGCGGAACAGCCGTCCCACGTCCTGACCCAGAGGGCTAACGTTCGCAACGTAGCCGTTGAACGTCCTTCCCGGTATCGCATTGATCTTCACGACCACCCCCCTGCCTGCCTGGACCTGCGCGACGGAAGATTCGGGCACGTCGCCCTCAAAGTACAGTCCGCCGGCGCCGATCAACCGAACGATCGTTTGTCCGGGCGAGATCACCGTGCCGACCTGCGTCGACTTACCTGCCACGCGACCGCTGAACGGAGCGCGCACCTGCGTGTCCGTGAGAGCTTGCCGGGCGATGTTGACTTGCGCTCGGGCCGAGTCGACTTGCGCTTGCGCAGTTTGGATCTGATCGCGGTACAGGCCATCCAGGGACTTCTGCGCCTTGGCTTGCCGGACCGCTTCCTCCGCCGCATGCACACCTTCCTGGGCGATCATGATGTCCTCTTCCCGCGTGCCTCTCGTCGTAAGTGCCTGGGTCTGCAGGGCGGCGTTGTATTGCGTCAAAGCCGCCATGTATGCGTTCTGAGCGACGTCCAACTGAGACTTCGCGATCGCGCCCTGCTCGACCAAGGCTTTCTTGCGGTCGAGGTCTTTCTGCGTGGTATCGAGATTGCTCTTGGCGGACTTGACCTGCCAGTCCACCTGAATCCTCTCTTCCGGCCTCGCGCCGGCGCGAGCCTTCTTGAGCTGAGCTTGAGCCGAACGGAGCTGCGATTGCGCAGCGGATACGGCCGCCGAGGTCTTAGCCGGACCAAAAGCCGCGTTCAATCTTGCCTGCGAAAGCTGGGCCTGGGCGGCGCTTTGCGCAGAGAGTGCCTGCTGGAGTTGCGACATGATGTCGCTGTTGTCCAGCGTAGCCAAAAGCTGTCCTGTTTTCACCGAGTCGCCGTCGTTGACGAGCACGCTCGTGAGACGGCCACTTCGCTTGGCGCCGATCTGCGCATCCTGACTCGTAGTGACTTCTCCGGTTAAGGAGAGAGTCTCGCTCATGGTCTTGATCCGGACAGGGGCAACGGTCACGGGGCGGCTCGGGTCGCTGACAAGCGCTTGCGTCTGCTTGGCCTGGGCCTGCTTGCCGCGATCGACGCAGCCAGTAGCAGCCAAGGCAACGACGGCCAGGGCTATCAATCCGAAATTCGCTTTCATTACTTCTTTCCTGTTCCTTGCTCCGGCGGCGCGGCATTGGGGTCGTCCGCCGCGACGGCTCGCTGGAGCTGAGCGTAAGCCGTCAAATAGTTGTATCGAGCATTCGCGAGCTGGTTTTGCGCGCGAGTCAAATCGGTCAGTGCGTTGGTGACCTCTAGAGAAGTGCCCTCGCCCGCTTGCAGCCGAACCTGGGCCAACCGATAGGTCTCTGTAGCAACCGTCACCTGGGTTTGCGCGACCTGCAAAGTCGACTTCGCGTTCACCAGATTGGTCATCGCTTGGCGAACCTCTAGAGATACGCCAAGTTCGAGTTGTTCTTGCTGGATCTCTGCCTGCCGCTCGTCTTCCCTGGCCTGCTGCACTCTAGCGCGAGTCACGCCTGAATCGAAGATCGGCCACGAAAGACCGACCGTCGCAAACGCCGTGTAATCGCGCTGGTTGCCGCTGGCACCGATGTTGCGGTTATAGTTAGCGGTCAAATTGAGGGACGGCAGCAAACCACCCTCCTGAGCGCGTGTGACCCAGGCGAGTGCTTGGCGCTGGTAGCGGATGGCCCTGATCTCAGGACGCCGTGTAACCGCTGTCGCGGTAAGCGTGTTCGCATCGACCGTCACATCCGGCAAGGTGGTCGGCTCTTGAACGCTGTAGGGCGTCTCGATAGGCCTTGCGAGGACGTTGTTGAGGTTCTCTTTGGCCAGCGCCAAACCGGATTGAGCGGCGATGAGATCGGCCTGCGCCTGCGCAAGCTGAGTCTGAAGTCGCAGCACGTCGACTCGGGCGCTGACGCCGGCGGCCTCTCGCTGCTCTTCGGTCCTTACCGACTGCTGCGCGTTTTGAAGGGTCTGCTCCGCAACGCCGACGAGCGCCTGGGCTCTCAGGACGTTGAAGTAGGCACTCCTCACATTCAGTCGGAGCGTGTTCCGGGCGGTCTCGACATTGGCTTCGGATGCCCGCACGGTCGCGGAAGCTCCCTTCACGCCTCGTCCGATCGTGCCTGTAATGTCGAGCGGCATCGAGAACTGCACACCCGCCTGCTTTTGATCGATCGGCTGGACGACGGAGGAGCCTCCTCCGCTGCCGCTGCTGGTCGAGCGGATCTCCTTGTCGAAGCGAGTGTAGGTGGCATTCGTCGTTACGCGTGGTCCGGCGAGACCGCGAACTTCGTTTAGCCGTCCCTTTGTCCTTCGCAGCTGGCTCTCCGACGTGCGGACGTCGAAAGCGCTCTGCTCCGCGATCGTTAATGCTTCGTCGAGCGAAAGCACTGGGCCGGGGGGAGGGGTCGTTTGAGCAGGGGTCTGCACCGGTGTTGCCGGCACGTTCTGCGTTGTCGAAGGGGGAGTCTGCGCTTGCTGGGCGGCCATGTTGGCCGTGAC
>JAXDKF010000260.1:0-8894 GCA_034667265.1 Fimbriimonadaceae bacterium | reverse complement strand
AACGCCCTTAAGGTTTTTGGCGAGGGTGTTGACCGCTTCGAAGTCACCCGGCGAGCTGATTGGAAATCCTGCTTCGATGATGTCGACGCCCAGCTTGACGAGCTCGCGGCCGATCTCGAGCTTTTCTTCTGTCGAGAGGCGGACACCGGGGCTTTGCTCTCCGTCTCGGAGGGTGGTGTCGAAAACGAGTATTCGGTCAGACAACGATGGCACCTCAATCGCGCAAGGGAATCTGACTTGGATTATACGGCCTGCTAGATACCGGCCACTCGAAGTGTCGTCTGTTCTGCCAAGCGCAGGGAGGAATCTGACTGGAGCGATGCCCGCTATCCCAGCAAGCCATCACTATGGTCAGATCCCTCGCATCTGTGGACGACTCTCAGTCGTCGTCGCGAGATCGGCGGCGGACGACGATGTTGGAGCCAAACTCGTCCGGCAGGGTGATCGTATTTGCTACGGCCCAGCTGACGTTGTTGAACTTCAGGCTCACGACGTAGTAGCCGTTCGACGCAGGCGAGGTCGTGCTCGTGTTCTTGAACAGCGCATTGAAGGCGCCCGAGTACGAAGTAGCGTCGGTGGTGTTCGTGTAGAAACCATCGTTGTCGGGGTCAGCTCCGTTCAGACCGTTCGCGGTGAGCGAGAACTGATAGAACAAGAACGTGCCCTTGGTGCCCTCGCCGCTGGTCGGAGGCACGCCTGCGTTCCACAGTCGAGCAAGGTCTTGAGGGTCCGCATTCGAGTTGTAGGTTGCGTTGCGGCCGACCACGTCCAGCGTATAGGAGTTGAGATTGTTGTGCCAGTAGCCGGTCTTGAGGAGCCACGTGGAGGCATCGCTGTCCGCGATCTGGACAAACCCTTCGTTCACGTTGTTTGGATTCAGGCCGCCATTGGAGAACCAGTTGGTCAGGAAGAAGTTGGAATCCAAGTAGTAGGTCGGCGCATTGTGCACGACGAACACGGAAAGGTCTCGCTGCGGCACCGGGCCAACAAAGCGGGGATTCTGGTTTGTCAGGGCTTGGGCGAGGGTGTTGTAGACCTTAATCGTGCCGGTGTAGCCGATTCGGTCGCTGGCCGCGTAAAACGACGCCTGTGCGTGGGCGCAAACCGCCGCGGATGCAACAGCCGCAACAAAGGAAAGCCGAACGAAAACTGGGCTCAATTTCATCGTAAATCTCCAGGGAAGTGCAAGTTCAAACGCCTGGCATTGTACAAGAGCTAAAGAGGCCGTAGCGGCCACAGACCGCCTTCCTGCGCCCAACATGACAAGCTCATCGTTAAACGGGGGCCATTGGCCGGAACTCGGTGGCGGCTTCGTGAAGGGCCATCTGGGCCTGCAAAATCTCGGCCTTCCTGCGAGTGATGCCGGTCAGGAGAGTGACGGGCAGCTCGTTAAGCATCTGTTTAACTTGGTTCCGGTTAAGCGCGAGGAGGTGCTGCAGGACGTCGATCAGCTCTTCCGTCTTGTGCCCGTGGGCCAGAAGGATGAACTCGTATACGTTCTGGTCATCGGTGACCAAAAAGGCTTCTGCCACCTTTTTCCCGCCTGACTTGCGGCTGCCTTCCGTGTCGATCGGGACCTGGTGGTTGCACACTTCGCAGATCAGGAATTCCGTCTTCTCGCTGTAATAGTTCAGCTCGTTGCAATAGCCGCACTTGACCTGCTTGACTTCGATGGGCTTGCCATCTTCGATCGGGATGATCCGCTGGCAATTGGTGCAGACGAAATCGCCGGTGGGCTCCGCAACGAGTTCGTTTTCGAAGTCGCACAAAGGGCAGATCACGCCGTGGTACGAGACCTTCTTGATCTCCACCGCGCGATGCACGCCCAGCCCAAAGAAGACGACACCTATCAGGCCGAGCATGACTGCCAGTGGCACAAACATGCCATCGCCGCGGAAGGCGTAGAGCAGCCAAGCAAAGGACAACAGGCAGATCGCCGAAAAGGCATACGTGAGCCCCCGCTCGGCATGGATCTCAATAACGTCCCAACGACGGTGAGCGCGGGGCATGGGCTTGCCGCTCAGTATATCAACAGACAGGCGTCGGTCCCAATGGTGTAATTAACACTATTTGGGCAAATTTCCAAACTACGGATTGGTGGCACCGCCGCCTTCGACGGCGGGAATCAAGAGCACGTGCTTGTTGCCCTCGTGAAATGCGGTGAAGCTGTGCTCTTGGCCCAGCTTGGTGAGTAACTCCAATCCGTCGGATCCGCTTAGGTCAACGCTCACGATCGGGTTTGGAAAACCCGGCGCGTAATTCAGCGTGAGACCATTTTGCGACGCGATGGAACCGATGATGGTTTTCAAAGGAACATCCTTCATCGCAATATGGATGGGGGGCGCCGCAAAAGCGGGAATCCGTTCTCCAAAGCTCTTCTCGCCTGAATAGGGACGCGGGCCCTCGGTGCTATCGAACGGTAAGTTGGCGGGAGGCGGCTTAAAGGTCGTAATGGGACCGCGAAGGCGGGGCTTTGTCGGCTCCGCGTGCCACGTTTCCGGTAAGGGTGTGAGCAGGTTCTGGGTCACGTAGAAGGAAGCCGCCGCCAATGCTGCGAGACCCAAAGCGCCGGGCGCAAGCCTAAGCCATTTGGGCTTTGGCCGATACATGAACCTGGGGGAGAACTGAGGTAGGAAAGCGGGAGTGATGGCCTGGCGCGTCTGTTTGAGTCCCGAGACGATCTGCATGCGCGTCTGCAAATCATCGCGGAGGGCGGGAAAGCGCTCAACGAAATCAGTCGCCGCTTGCGGGTCCGCGCGCTCTGCGATCTGCCACATCAATGCGTCGAGGTCAGATGGCACGTGGCTCAATCTGGTTCCTCCTGGTAGCGCGTCCTGAACTTCTCGCGGGCTCGATACAATCTGGTCTTGGTTGCATTGACGTTGGTTCCGATCGTCTCGGCGATCTCCTGAAGGCTTAGCTCCTCCCAATAGTAGAGCAGTAGCAGCGCGCGATCGTCTGGCTTGAGGAGGGCGAGAGCGGCGTAGATGCGGGGGTCCGATTGCTTGGCCACTGCGGCCTCTTTTTGTTGGACCTCCATCAACTCCACCGTTAACGGACGGCGGCGTCGCTTTCGAGAATCTTGGATGCTGCGGTTGACGGCTATCCGGAATAGCCACGTGCTGAATCGAGCGCGCCGGTCGAAGCGGTAAAGATGCCGGTGGACGAGCGTGAAGACTTCCTGCACCGTGTCGGCCGCTTCTTCGGCATCGAGGAGCACGCCTCGGGCTATCGAATAGACCTTGTCGTAATACTTGGAGTAGAGACCGTCGAAGGCTCGAACGTCTCCGTTGAGAAAACGCTCGATTTGGATTGAGTCCTCGTCCAGGGTCTCTGGGCGAGCGTGCTCGAATGCGACGGAAACCATTCGCGAATTGGACGCGAGCTCTCCGCCCTGGGTCACATCCCAAGCGCCCTCTTTTTGCAGATCTGCGTCTAGCACCGAATTATTCCAAACGTCCGAAAGGCCCGGGGAGTGGCATCGACGGGTTCGCTCCCCGAGTGATGGATGCTTCAGCTAGCCGAGTTGGTTCGATGAAGTTCCTCGCGTCCTCTTTTGGAATTCTACGGGCAGCCGGGTAAGGGCGTACGCATTAAGTACAAATAAACCTGCGGCTATGGCCGCTATGACGAGCCGGGACCTCGATTTTGCCCAGTAGAGAGCTCCAAGGGAGAGGCCGATGGCTATCGGACCGATTGCCGGATAGAAGTAGCGGGCTTGGCCCTGGAAGAAAGAGAGGTTGTAGCGGATGAAGAGCACGGTGATCAGAGCCAAGAAGATGCCGTTCAATAGGTGGATCCTCTTGGTTGCTTTGGCTTCGGGACTGCGCAGATAAAGCAGGAATCCGAAGATAGCGATCACTGCCAGCCCAATGAGGATCCGGTACAGCGTGTTTGGAGCGGCCGGGCCGAAGTTGGTCGGCGGCCCCGTATATGAGTTGCCGCGCTCGTTCAGAAAGATATCCATATAGCTGAACACACCGAAGAAGCTGCGCGCGGTCCACCAGCCGACCCAGTCCATCCAGTAGGTGAGCGGTCCCAGGCCCGCAATCAGGTCCTCAGCCTTTGGGGCCCCAGCGAACAGCTCTTGGAAGGAGCGCAGGCCCAAAGGGTCACCATAGATCCGCTGGTTGCGGAGAAACCAAGGCGTCACCAGCAATGCCGTCACCACGGCCGAGGAAGCCGCATATGGCCATTTGGGTTTCCTCAGCAAAAGGGCGACGACGACGAGAGGGATCAGGGCCAACGCGGTTGTCTTCGTGAGCAACCCGAGCCCGACAAGCGCACCGACAACAAGTGACCGCTTTACGGTCCAACCCTCCCGTATTGCCAGCGCACAGACCGCGAGGGTCCACGTGCTGATGCAAAAAAGGAGCGGGTCGTTGCTGATGGCGCCGCTGAGCGCAAGGTTCATGGGGAGCAACGCCGTGATCGAGGCGGCCAAGAGAGCCACGTCTCGCCGCCGCAATCCCCATAGGGCCAACGCGTAGACGCCAATCACTGTCCCGGCCCCGAAGAGGGCGTTAAGATATCTCATCCTGAGCCCGCTCTGTGGATTCTCGGCGGCAGTTGAATCCAAGCCCGAAAGGCTTGAGAACCCGGCCGTCAGCAGGTAGTACAGCGGCGGTTGGTGGTACTCATAGACCTCCTCCAGGTTCGGGTTGCGTGTGAGCTGGCCGGGCTGCGCGGGATCCGGAATCATCACCGCGTAGACCGGCAAGCCCTTGCCCTGCAGGATGTGGATGACGTAGTTGGCGTGCTGCCGCTCATCCGGTGCGCCGATATCCGGAACGGCCGACCAGGGCCGGCTTTTGGCCACGAAGAGATAGCCGGGCGTGCGATAGGGGGTTGCGTTGGCGTAGAGGATCGCCAGAGTGGCGTGCAGCAGGGCCACCGCGGCCAAGAGGGCGTAGCCCGCTCGGGCGCTGAGAGGCCGGCCCTGTACGCTCATCATGTCGACGCTGGCAATCTTAGCAGCAAGCAAGCGAGCAGCATGAGGAACGACGTCCCGCGAACCGCTCTTAAGGAAGGGGGGTCGGGTAAGATTCGGACTCACCACCAACCTTTGGAGAACTAAGTTTTGAGCTCTAATTCCGGCACGGCGACGGCCGACAAGGACGTCAAGAATCGCCAAAACCAGCCCGCGAGACCTCGTGATTCGCTGACCAAGGAGGACTGCCTGGAGATGTTCCGGCAGCTCTACCTGGCGCGCTACTTCGACGTCCGTCTCATCAGGGAAAAGACGAAAGGCAGACTGAGGGGCACGCTTTATTCCTCTCACAATCAGGAAGCCATCATCGTGGGCTCCATCTACGGTTTGAAGCCGCACGACTGGATCTCGCCGATCCACCGCGACATGCCCGCGTTCTTCATGAAGGACATGCGATCGGGTTGGCGCAACCCCGACCGGATGGGCATGAGCATCGGAGAGGTTTGCTGCCAGGTGTGGGGCAAGGTCTCTTCGCCTGGGAGAGCCAGGGATAACTGGTCGCACATCGGCAGCAAGGCCAAGCACATCATCCACTCGACCTCGATGCTGGCGGGCACCATCCCGGTTGCGGCGGGCGTGGTCTACGCGGATCGCTTGAACAAGGGCGACGCGGTCGTGCTCACCTACAATGGCGAGGGGTCGACCGCGCAAGGCGTTTTCCACGAGGCGATCAACTTTGCCGCCGTGCACAAGCTGCCGGTGATCACGATTATCGAGAATAATCAGTGGGCGTTCGGCACTCCTGCGGAGCTCGAATACCCCCTGCCCGACTTTGCACGCCGCGCAGACGGCTACGGCATCCCCGGCATTGTAGCCGACGGTCAGGATGTGCTTGATGTCTACGACAAGGTCATGATGGCGGTCGAGCATGCCAGGTCTGGGAAGGGTCCTAGCATCGTGGAGTGCAAGACCTACCGAGCCTATGGGCACGGCGACCACGACAACGACCGTGCTGCACGTTACCGATCTCCCGAGGAAGTCGAACGCGGCCGCTCCCGAGACCCGATCGCGGTTTGCCGTAAGTTCCTCGTCGAGAAAGGGTTCCTGAGCGGCGAGGATGCCGGCAAGTACCTGGCCGAGGGCAAGGGCGCGGATCAAGCGAAGGACGAAGACTTCCCGCCAGAAGTTGTCGAGTACATGAAGGAAGGCGTCGAATACGCCGTCAAGGCTGCGCCTCCGGAACCGGAAGAGGGCGGCATGTGGGTCTTTAAGGAGAACAATTAATGAGCGCGGTTTCGGAGAAGCCGGCGGCTGACGCGTCGACCAAGAAGACGTATCTGGTCGCGCTCAAAGAAGCCATCCGCGAGGAGATGGAGCGCAATCCCGATATGATCTGCGTTGGCGAGGACATCGGAATCCTCGGTGGCGCATTCCAGGTCACGGAAGGGCTGCAGGCAAAGTTTGGCGCGAATCGCGTGGTCGACATGCCCATCAGCGAGGCGGCGATTGTCGGCACGGCAACAGGCGCGGCACTGAACGGCAAGACGGTCATGGCCGAGATGCAGTTCATCGACTTCATCTCTTGCGGCTTCGACCAGATCGTGAATATGCTGGCGACCTACCATTACCGAACGGCGGGCGAGGTCAACATGCCCGTGGTGATCCGTGGCCCAGCAGGCGCATACGGCGGCGGCGCGCTGTACCACAGCCAGATGAACGAGTCCTGGTTTGCCCACTCGCCTGGAATCAAGGTGGTGTGCCCGTCAACTCCGTACGATGCAAAGGGCCTTCTAAAGGCTTCGCTTCGGGACGGCAACCCGGTGATCTTCTACGAGATGAAGGAGCTTTACACGAGTCCCAAGATCGTGGAAGTGCTTCCAGAGGAGGATTACACCGTGCCTTTGGGCAAGGCTGCCGTTCGCCGCGAGGGCACCGACGTGACGCTTGTCACCTACGGGCAGAACGTGTACCACTGCCTCCAGGCCGCCGACCTTCTCCAGGGGAAGGGTGTGAGCGCGGAAGTGATCGATATTCGCACGATTGTTCCTTTGGATGAGGAGACCATCCTGAAGTCCATTGCCAAGACCAGCCGCGTTGTGGTCGTGAACGAGGCGCCGATGACCTGCGGCTTCGCGGGAGAGATCCTGGCGAGGATTTGCGACAAAGGCTTCGATCTGCTCGACGCGCCCCCTCTGCGGGTCACCCGACTGGACACACCGGTTCCGTGGGCCAAGCCGCTCGAGTTATACGTGCTTCCGTCGGTTGAGAAGATCGTCGAAGCCGTGAACCGCGTCGTGCGCTTCTAAGGGTCTGTTAAAACAAAATGGGGCTGCGAGGAGACCTCGCAGCCCATTTGTTCGCCTAACACGAACGCAGGCCCACCTTCTAGCCGATGCCGGTGCCGCCGGTTCCGCCCGTGCCACTCGTTCCAGTCGTGCCGGTGTCGCTCGTGCCGGTGGTGCCCGTGGTGCCAGTGGTGCCCGTAGTTGATCCGGTGCCGGTGGTGCCGGTTGTCGAAGCGGTGGTGCTGGCCGTGTCCGTGCCCGTCGTGCCGGTCGTTGTTCCAGTCGTGCCGCCGGTCGTCAACGCTTCACCTTGGATGGTGAAGGTCACTTCCGAGGACTGGTTAGACGCGGTGTCCTTCAATTCGATGGTGACCGTCCCCGGCGCGAGAGCGCTGAGGTAGCCGACAGGGGTAACGCTTACCAGCTCTGCCCCTTCCTTCACGTTCCACTGTAGGGATCCGGCCGGGAGGAGGAGGATGTCGCCGTTGTTGTCGACCGCATGCCCGGTGAGCTGCATCGTTACACCGGTTTGCATGACGAATGGCGCGCCGTCGATGATCACTTCGGTGACCACGCTCGCAAAGCTCACGGGAGTCTCAATGCCTGCGGTACCCGTCACGTTCATGGTTGCGGAGAATACAGCCACCACGCTGCCCTCGCCGTCCTTCTCAAGGTACGCGGCGCCGGTGACCACGTACGTGCCTGGCTTCACGTCGGTGAAAACAACCGGGTGAGTGTAGGCAAGCTTGCTTCCGCGATTGATGGTTTTAGAAATAGGATCGTCACTGCCGCGCTTGATCGTCAGTACCACGCTTAGCGCGTACGGCGGAATAGCGCGAGTGGACGCGGGCCAGTTAACGTTCAGGGTCATCGTTCCGGCCGCCGCTCCGCCTGTGGTTGCCGAGGCTGAGGTGGACGCCGTAGCACTTCCCGTTGCCGCTCCCGACGAGCTGGTTGGGTTGAGGACCGAGCCACCTCCGCCGCCACCGCAGCCAATGAGAATCGCGGCAAGGACGATCAAGAATGTGACAACAAAAACGGAACGATCACGGAATTTAGAACGAATCATGTAAATTTCCCGAAAACTGGGGCTGAACCCCTTTATTGTAAGCCATTAGCCAGCCAAATCGATAACTGGGACGCTTTTCTACTCGAAGAGGAAACGCCTCACATAAGCACAATGACGCCGATATACGGTGCTGTATCCCACCGCGCCCTTCGTCGTCTCGATTGTCCGGCCGTCGCCTATGTAGATCGCCACGTGCTTGGGGTTGGGATAAACGAGCACGTCCCCAAAGTGCAGCTCGTCGAAAACAACCTCGCCAAACGGTGCGCGCGCAATGTTCTGGGAGTGGCGCGGAAGGCTGATCCCCAGCTCCTTGTAAACGGAAGTAACGAAGCCGGAGCAGTCCGTTCCGTCCATGGAGCTGCCGCCCCAGCGGTAGGGCGTTCCCAGCCACTGTTCGGCAATTTCCAGCAGCCGGTGATGGCTCTGCAGGAAGGGATGGTCGTACGGGCTCGTCGGGTCCACCCTGACGTACATGTCCGTTCCGAGGTTTGGATTGGGCTTGTTGACGCCGATCGGGAAGAGAGGACCGATATCGATGATGGGGAGCGACGTGGCTCCCGCGGGGACTCTTCGGGCGATGGCGAAGAATCGGTGGATCGTGGCTTCGCTG
>JAXDKF010000259.1:0-2850 GCA_034667265.1 Fimbriimonadaceae bacterium | reverse complement strand
CGATATGCGGCCCTTTCTAAAGGGTCTCGAGGCGCCCTATGCGGGCGAGACTCCACTGGACGCGAAGCCTGAGATCCCAGCGCAAGCCGACACCTATTATCCGATGATTGCGTTCGACGTGAAGCTCCTCGAGACAAGCCTGCTGGAGCAGCAGTTCGGGGGTTGGACGGTCGATCCCGGCACGCACGCCTTCTTCGTCGCCAAGATGCAATTCAAGAAGGTCTCGAACGGCAACTACGCATGCCGCTTTCAAACCGAGGTCGAATCCGAAGACGGTGATCGCTATAAGGGCCAGGGACCGTACAAGGTCAGCGTGTATGAGCCATCTACCGGTCCTTCTGAGTTCGGACAGGAAGTCGCCGGCCGCATCGCGTTCGACGTGCCTAAGGGCATTCGGCTCAAGAAGCTGCGCATCGCGGAAGACAACGAGGGCGGCTCTCGCGTTTACATCTTCCCGCTCGACGTGGCGGTAGGCGCGGCTCCGGCCTCCAAAACGACGACCACCACCACGACGACAACGACCACATCGACGCCCGCAACCGGTATGCAGGGCGACGATTACACGACCACATTGAAGAAGCCCGACGGTTCCGTAGCCGGGCAGTTCGATTACACGACGGCGAACGTGGCGGGAGTCAAGAAGACGCACATCACGATCGGTGAGAAGAAGGCGGTGCTTGCCGAGGACGCCTCGGGCATGATCACGTTCTCTGTCGATGGATCCGAAGGCTTCCGGGCTCCGAAAGCGACCGGCAAAGACCCGCAGACATCGATCGACTACTTCACGCTGGTCTACGCAAACCAGGCTGCGCCCAAGCCCAAGAAGAACAGCATTCTGGGAAGCATCGGCCAGAGCATTCTGGGCGGGGCCATCCAGAACATTGGCGGACAGATGGTGACGGGCGCAGTGCTCGCGGGCATGGGCCAGGCGTCCGCGCCTTCGCTAATCAATGCCGCGGTGCAAAGCATCCAGGGCTACGCGGTGCAGAGCTTCGCCGTCGAGCTGGGCCGAGCGGTGATGACGTCCGCCAAGCCAACCGAAGCGGGAGGGCCGGACGTCGTCAGCGCCGAGGTTAAGGTGAAAGATAAGGTCTACGCCGAGACTGCGTTCAAGCAGCGGCACGCGGTCAGTGAGTCTGACTTCCCCGCTCCCTCGAGCGTGAAGGACGTGGATGCGAAGGAGCTGTTCAAGCAGTTCGCTCAGTTCATGGCGACCGCTCTGCCGTCGAAGTAATAGACGACAGCATCACATGCCTCAGGAGCCGAATACGCGAACCGTTCATTGAGGATTCGCTTAGCTCCTGAGGCTTAAACTGCACTCTTAGCCGTCCGTCTCTCCACTCAGCCCTCAGCACTCAGCACTTTCTCCTCCCTGCGCCCTTCGGTACACTCCACCCCCGTGAGCGAACTGCTTCAACTGGGTAGCAGAAACGAGCGCCCCAGCCCCCCCAAGCCCGAGGATCTCACCCTCCGCTTTGGTGTCAAGGCCATCGCAGAGCTCGAGGCTCTGAAGACCCACTACCCGGAGTGGAAGGCCTGCGTTCTGCCCGCCTTGTGGATCGCCCAACGCGAGTACGAGGGCTACCTCTCCGGCGAGGCGATCGCGGAGGTGGCCTACCGCCTCAAGCGCAGCTACGCCGAAGTCGAGGGTGTCGCAACCTTCTACTCGATGTACAACCTCGCCCACCAACCGGGCAGGCACAAGATCGAGGTGTGCACGTGCCTCACCTGCGCGGTCTGCGGCGCGTATCGCGTTTGGGATTACCTGAAGGCAAAGCTCGGCGTGGACAACGGCGAGACCACTCCGGACGGAATGTTCACGATCGAAGAGGTCGAGTGCCTGGACGCCTGCGACCGCGCGCCGGTTCTGCAAGTCGGTCCGAGATACATCGGCCCCGTCGATGAGAAAGGCATCGATGATCTGCTCGATAGGCTTCGTAACACGCAAGATTCCACGGTCATAAGGCTGGCCGACGAGGTCGTGCAGACGCAGCTCGCAGCCTCAGACAAAGAAGGGATTCGGACGGCCGTTACCGGCCAACCTACAGCCGCCCCATGGAAGCCCGGCAGCAGGAAGTAATACCGCCGGCCAACGCCTTCAAGTGGGCTTGGTTTGGCGTCTACCTGATCGCATCGCTGTTCGTCCTGTACATCTTCACCCACTACTTGGGGATGAATCGTTCCAACCATGGGACCCTCAACTCGATGGTCGATTTCTGGGGCGGCAACATCAGAGGCGACAGCGCCACGCCTTCCGGCTCGAAATCGAGCCTCGACGTAGTTTGGAGGCCGTTCTCCGGGCGAATGTTGGTGCCGTGGCTGATCGGCGCTCTCGAAAAGGCGACTCCACAGCTCGTGCAAGACACTCTATGGCAGACGTTCTCCAAGAGCCAGTTCCACCCCGAATTCAATCCGTGGGATTATCGGCTCTTCCTGTTCGAGCTGATCGCCCTTCCCTGCTTTCTTTTCGCCGGTTATATGGCGCGAAAGTCGTATGCGCTCGCCTACAATGCGGGTCCGGTGGAGAGCTCCGTTGCCGGCCTCTTTTTCTTGCTCGGCATACCGCTTTGGTATCGATATTTCCTCTATCCCTATGATCCCGCGACGATTGCCCTTGGCGCGGGCATGGCGTACGCGATCCTCGCGCGCAAGCACGCCTTTTTCGCCATCCTCTTTGCTCTTGCCTGTCTGAACAAAGAGACCGCCATCCTTGCTCTGCCCGTTTGGGTGTTTGCAACTTGGATCTCAGGGCACCGGCGTCTCGCACTGCTGGGCCTGGTGACGATGGGCGCTTTCTGGGTTGCGGTCAGGCTTTACATTCGCGCGGCAACCCAGCACTTGCCCGGAACG
>JAXDKF010000258.1:0-5779 GCA_034667265.1 Fimbriimonadaceae bacterium | reverse complement strand
AGTGATCGGTCACCGTCATCGCTTCACTGCTCACTGCTCACTGCTCACTGCTCACTGCTCACTGCTCACTGCTCACTGCTCACTGCTCACTGCTCACTGCTTACTGCTTACTTCCCCTAAGCAAACGGATCGAATTCTTCCTGGCTGATGACCGCCTTGGGCTCCGCCCGGCTCACGCCCGCCTTCCGCGGCGCCTGCCGCAAGATCTGCTCCACTTCTTCCGAGGTCTTCGCTCGCCTCACCTTCCGCAACACGGCCACCAGAGCTTCCTCGGAATCGGAAGCTTCGTCTAACAAATCCTTGCACGTGTTCAGCGGAGCGCGGGTTGCCTTGACGTAGTCCAGGATCAGGTCCTGCATGGGACGGGCCGCCTTGCGAGGATAGAGCTTCATCCCGTCCGATCCCTTGAGACACGCGGGCCGCGGGAAGCGGATAAACACGGGCTGCGCGAAGTGCGGATGCTTGATCAAGATCGCACCCTGCTCCAGCGATCCGAGCTTCTCCTTGACCGCAGGCGTGAAGTAGCTGTAACCGGGCTGCGCCAGCTCCTCCGCCTCCACGTGGCCGAAAGCGTGCGTCGCCGCGTTGCCCACGATCTCCTTATCGACCCGGCTCCTGAACTGCTGCGCTCCAAACAAGGTGAGGCCGAGATATCGTCCCCTCGCCGCGATCTCTTTCAGGGATTTCACAACGTAGGTCTCCGCCCCGCCGCTCGGCGCATATTTGTTGAGCTCGTCGACGACGACGATCAGCCGGCCGACACCCAGATCGCCGTTTTCCATCCGCTCGCGAAGGTTGGTGATGAACGCGGAGAAGACGAGATCCTGCTCCTCCGAGGTGAGCTGCGCCACGTCGACGACGTAAACCGTGTCCGGCTGGAAGAGCGCGTCGAACGGCCCCTCCGGCATGCCGTCCTCCGCGATCAAACCCGCGAACCGTCCGCCGAGGTTGCCGATCCGGTTGTACATCTTCCGGATCGTGAGTACGTTATGCGTGTCGATCTGGGTCTGCCCGTTCATCTCGCAAAAGTCGATCTGCTTTCGCACCACTTTCACCAGCGAGTTCAGGGTTGACGCCCTGATGTAGTCGCCCTGACCGCCGACCTGATGGCCCTTCTCGGACTCCACAAACCTGTCGTTGAGATATTGCAGATAGGCGTCGGCCTTCGCATCCAAATCATCCTTGTTGAGAAGCACCTCGGCATGTCGGATCACATCGCGCAAACCGAACGAAAATGGCTTGGTCGGGTTGCCGTTGTAGCCAGCCTCGTTGTTGCGAAGGGTGTTGAGGTCTTTGCCTCCTTTGGCCAGTGGCGCGAAATAGTTAACGTTCTGAAACGGTGTCGCCGGGATGCCGCAGGCCGCATAGAGAGCGTGATCGGCATCGGTCATGAAGCCCGGCACAGGGTCCTGATCGATGTAAAGCAGATCGCCACCCTTGGTGTTGAAGAGCAAAGCGGCAACGCCGCCGTCTCCACCAGGCCCTTGAGTGTCGCGGCAGCGCTCGAGGATGCACTTGAGAAGGAAGATGATGTAGGACGTCTTGGCCGCAAGTCCGCTCGTGCCCGTGATGTTCAGATGGCCTGACTCCGGACCCAGCAGAAAGTGGCCGTGGAGATGCACGGCGACCGGCGCCTCCTTAGGCCCATAGCAGCCGCACGGAATACCGAATTCGTCGGCAAACGTATCGGTCCGCAGCGCTGCGCGGACGTCCGCTTCATCGGCCAAGAAAACGGGTCCGATCGGTACCGCACCCACCGGCTCCTCCGGGATCCTGCGCAGCACCGCTGCCTGGAACACGCGCATCTCCGGCCGGTTGGTCGGTGGCTCCTTCCCCGCCTCTCCTCCCATCGCGAGAAACTCGTGCAGCGGGCTCTCCAAATCGTTGAAGCCGTGGGCTTCGACGACCGTGCCGTAAACAGTCGCTTCCGCGGTTGCGACGCGCACCAGTGACCCGATGCCGACGTTCTCTCCAGGCTCTGTCCAGAAGTAGAACGTGTAAGCGGTGTTGGGCCGCTTCTCGGTGCCGATGACTCTTCCGATCTCTTGCATTGCTTAAATTCCTAATATCGCCCTGAGCGATGCGTCGCTGGGTTGGCGGGCTTTGAGATGCTGTTCGACAAGACGGATGGGATAGATCATTCGGTCGTAACGCGCATCCGGCAAGCTGAGAGGCGAGCGCTCCGCCATCATCCAGCCGGAGATCTCGTCTACCTGGCCGAGCATCTCCTGCGACGCGGGGATCTCCACCCGTATCAACCCGAACAAGGGGCTCTGTCCGTCCGAATCGAATAGCCGCAGGTAGAAGCTGTACGCCTCCTTCCCCTGCTTCTGATTTCGCTCGCGCAGGAACGCCGGCGTGCGCTCGCCAGGCTTGAGGTCTTGCACGACGCGCCGGCGGTCTCGCGACGCAAAGTATTGCCTCTGGTGGGACTTCACGACCCCCACCAGCCATACATCCCTGGTCACTCTCTCGAGCACCTTGCCGATGCCGCCATCGATCAGCAGTCGGCCGTCCTTGTAACCGCGCGCGATCTCTGTTTCCCTTTCGTCTCGTCTTGCCGAGATCGCATTCATCATGCGATCTTTCGCGACGATCTCCGTGTCTTGTAGTCCGATGCCAACCGTGATGTATCCCAGCCCAGGCAACGGAGGGACTCCACCGCTCTCCGGCACGACAAGCTCTAGTTCTCCTGAATAGAAACTAGTGTCCGGTGGGACGATTTCGCGGTCTCGCCTCTCAAAGATCCCCGCCGACGTATGGGCGAGCATGAGGGGCGCGAAACCTGCGTAGCCCACGATCTTCGACTTCTGGGCGCCATCGAGGAAGTGCGTGAACCCGCTATCGCCGTTGGATGAAACGGGAATGGCTGTGAATGGCCGGTCCTCAACGAGCTCCGCGTCGTACGCGACTGACTCTTCCGGCGAGATGCCGAACTGACCGAGCTCTTCGTCGCGACGCCCAGGCGCGACCACGCGCGCATCTGGAACGCCAGCGAGGTGATCGCGAAGAGTAAGGATCGAGACGGCCATCGACCCACGAATGTTAACGCAGCCTCATGCTCGCCGAGGACGTCATTCTTTGCGATTTACGAACAGGTTGTGGGGATAACTGGCCGCCGATCCTTCCTCTGCTCACTGCTCACTGCTCACTGCTCACTGCTCACCGATGTCGAATGCTACATTCATCCATGCGCTCACTTCTTATCGTCGCGCTACTCGCTGCCATCGCTCATGCGCAGGATGCGATGCAGAAGTGGAAGCCGAACGACCCCGCGCGTCCTTGGCCTAGAGTGGTGACTCCCGGCACGTCCAGCACGCAGGGCCGGGCGGGCCAGCCGCCGTCGGACGCCATCGTGCTCTTCAACGGCTGGAGTCTAAAGGAATGGGAATCGTTGAAAGGCGGAAAGGCGCCGTGGATCGTGCGCAATGGCGTCATTGAGATCGTTCCTCACACGGGCGACATCCACACGAAGCGCAAGTTCGGGAATTGCCAACTGCATGTCGAGTGGGCCGCTCCCATAACTCCCACCGGCTCGGACCAGAAGCGCGGAAACAGCGGCGTCTGGCTCATGAGCAACTACGAGGTCCAGGTGCTGGACTCGTACAAGAACGACACGTATCCCGATGGCCAAGCCGGAGCGATGTACGTGCAGTATCCGCCGCTGGTGAACGCATCACGCCCGCCAGGCAAGTGGCAAAGCTACGACATCGTTTTTCATCGACCGCGTTTCGACAAAACCGGCCGCGTTTTGACGAAAGCAACGATCACCGTCTTCCACAACGGCGTGCTGATCCAGGACAACGTCGTCCTCACCGGCCCAAGCGCGTTCCATGCCCGTCCGCCTTATTCGCAGCATCCCGATAGCATGCCGCTGATGCTCCAGGACCACAACAATAAGGTGCGATACCGAAACATCTGGATCCGCAAGCTGGAATAGGCCGACTCAAAGCTTGGCGAGCAATTCCTTTTCTCGCTCCGCCGACATGCCCACCTTCAGCTCCACGTCTCCACGCGAGTTTGCCCACTCCACCGTGTCGCGCACCGTGTCCTCGAGAGGAGTGAAGGTCAATCCCCTCGCGACCGCACGAGAGTTGTCGGTCCGCATGAACAGATATTCCGTGACATCCGATCCAGAGTACAGCGGCAAGTCTTTCCCCTCTTTCCCCGCTGCCGCGCAGATCTCCTCGAGCTTGGACTGATCGACCCACACCAACTCTGTGGAAGCGCCCAGAGCTTGTTTGGACCGATTCAGAAACTCTTCCCAACCGAGCGGTCTTTCAGGGCCACAGACGTTGTAAATTCCCGTGGCGCCCTGCTCCAAGAGATCGACATTGAACCGTCCAATGTCACGCGCATCGATCACTTGAAGAGGCGCGTCCTTGCGGCCCCCGGCGAGCATGCGTCCGCCTCTCGCGACGCGCGTTGCCCAGTAGGTGAATCGGTCGGTTGGGTCGTGAGATCCGACGATGTATCCCGGTCTAACAATCACAGCCCTCGCGCCCAAGACCTCGTTGAGCGCTCGCTCGCAAAGCGCCTTGAGTCCGCCATAGGTTTCGGGGGTGACCTCCTCTACGGTCTCGTCCTTGAGGGTTGCTTTCCGGGTGTCCTCAGTAATCGACTCGGCTCCCGGTTCGGGGTCGTACACGCTGATCGTCGAGATGAAAAGATACTTGTCGATGGCGTCTTTCAAAAACTCAGCCGACGCGCGGACCGCTCGCGGAAAATAGCCCGGCGTATCCACTACCGCGTCCCACTTGCGCCCGGCCAGCTTGTCTAGCTCGCCATCGCGGTTTCCCAGAATGCGCTCGACCTGTCCTTCAAACAGATCGGCGCCGTCCATCCCGCGATGGAATAGCGTGATGTTGTGGCCACGCTCGAGCGCAGTCTCAACAACGCGGCGGCCCATGAATCGAGTGCCGCCTAGGACGAGGATGTTCACGATCTTAACGCGGTGTTAATCCACCACCGGCAATGCCCACGATTAGCAAGATGATGTACGCGACCACCGCTACAATTCCGAGGACAAGCACGACGATGTTCAGAATCCGTGCGATATTCCCCGTCGGATTACCTTTCTGTGTGGCCTTGTTGGCGTTAATGATGCCGAGCGGGGCAAATATGGGCCAGCAGCAAAAGAATGATAGAACAAGGAAGACGAACGAGAGCGTGAGCTCCTTCGATCCGTCGTCTCCTGAGGCATTGCCGGGGCGGCCGTAATAGGCGGGCGTGGGCGGGTTCTCGTAAAGGCCGGGCGGATTCATTTGCCCTGGTTGCGCCGTTGCGGTCGCGGCACCCTGGCCCTCGAACAAGCCTTGCACCGCGGACGCGGGCATCCTTTGCCCGGTGTTGAAGTCCTCCAGCATCGTCTGCGGGCCGAGGCGGTTCTCCACAGCCCACTGCTTTAGGGTCTCGACGTCCGCCGGTCCATATTTGCCGCCGTCTGGCCCAATAACGAAAAACTGCATGCCTCTCTCCAACCAAAAAGGTCCGCTGGATTCAACGGACTCCGAGACATTATCCCTGAAGGTCGCGTCGCCTCATCCGACGCGGTCAAAGGCAGATAGGGATGTCTGCGCCACGGGTTGCATCTATGCCGGATAGGCCTTTGGCGAGTAAACGTTCATGGTGCGCAAAGAGCCGGCGCCATCGGCCAGGATTTGGTGCTTCTCACCGGCCTTGATCACCAGCACGTCGCCCTCTTCTAGCTCGACCGTCTGGTCGTTCACCTTGGCATGGCCACGGCCCTCCAAAACGATCACCACTTGCTCCGACTGCG
>JAXDKF010000257.1:0-6634 GCA_034667265.1 Fimbriimonadaceae bacterium | reverse complement strand
TCGGTTTCAACGACGATCAGAACTCGATCAGCGAGCTTCTTCAACTTTGTTTTGTATCTCCACTCTGACGGCGTCCAGTGCTTATGCACTTGGCCGTTAGATGTGAAAATGACGCAGTGATCCTTTGCCACAAACTTCCGCCGTTCTCCAGGCTCGCCCTGTGCGGCAAAGAGGTAATAAGTTACTGGCAGCAGAAACGTCTTTCCGCCAATATTGAAGGGTAAGTCTTGGGACCCGGATGGCGTTTCGTCTCCCCTGTTCTCCAGACGAAGCGCCAGTCCGCCGAGAAACTCATGACGATCGCGGCCTTGTATTGCAGAGTTGCTGAATCGCACTCTTGTTATTGGCTTGAACAACCGCGTGTTCAGCACTGTGTCGAATGACCTCTCATCACCCAAGCGATTGCGGTGGAAGCCTTCGGTTCCGTAGGTGATCAGCGCAACGTAGGTTCCAGGCTCAAAATCGGGAAACTCGTGAGCAGGCGCAGAAAATGGAAGTCCCTGACGAAGTTCGGGATTCCATCTTTCGGAAACCAAATAGTAAAGATCGTTTCCCTTCGTGCCGGCTTCCCACCGTAGGACTGCTACACAGATCCGATCATCCTGGCCAGCTGCAAGCAACCGAGGATCCCGACGGGTGACGAGCACGACCGCTTTCGCATTTCTATACGTATGCTTGGCACCGAGGCCAAATGCGCCCTGCTGCCAAAAGAGTCGCTCCTTCCGAGACGACCCTAGTCCAAAGATGCTGGTTGGAACTTGCTCCGGAAGCATGCCACAGCCACGGTCGCGAAACGTCGCGGTAATACTTCTTGGTTCACCGCTATCAAAGAACTCGACCGAGACCATCTCGGCAATTTCCTTTTCGCTCTTCCCCTTGAGGAGCTGAGTCGCTGCTTCTCGCGGGGTCTTGAAAGGGACATGCTGATCGGTTTTGTATAGAAGAAGTGCCTCCAAATCCACAACGGCATCCTGCATATTCGTGACGTTCTCAAGTAGGATGTGGTCGAAGCTTCCAGTTGGCGAGACGATGCCGAAGTGCCCCCACACATCAAAGAGAGGTCGCTGGTATTTGCCCCCGACGCATTGGCCGATGAGAGCTTCGAGCTTTTGAGCGTCCTCAGCCGTCCTTGCATGAAGTGCCGCGGCAACGACTATGGCAGCTTGACTCGTCGAGAGCGTTCCGGGCATTGTATGCAAAGTATCCTATAAGTAATGCCCAAATGTGTGCACATGGCCGTACCGAACCAGCAATATCCGAAGTTTCACTGTCCGCAGTGGACGTGTTTAGCGGCTGCGGAGGCGCGTCTCGCGGGTTCATCCAGGCAGGTTTCAACATCCTGGCAGCGATCGAAATTGACAAAACCGCTGCCCTGAGCTATGGCACGAATTTCCCGACTGTCCCCGTTTTGCAAGAGGATATCAGCGCCGTTGACCTCTCCATGCTAGAAACGCGAACGAGCGTGCGCCCCGGAGAGGTTGACGTAGTGATCGGCTGCCCGCCGTGCCAAGGGTTCTCTGCTCATCGCTTGAACTCGTCGGGCGCTAATGATCCGCGGAACCGTTTGGTGCAGGTGTTTGCAGATCTGATTCTGCAGGTCAGGCCAACCGCATTTGTCTTTGAGAACGTGCCGGGTATGTTGCGTCACGGCGGCAGTGTTTGGCCGTCCTTTGTTGAAAAGGTCACTGCAGCCGGCTACACGATCAGATCGGCAGTGTTGGACGCTGCTAATTATGGAGCTCCTCAACACCGAAAACGATTTACGGCGTTCGGAAGTCTCCACGGGGTTATTGAGCTACCAGAACCTTCGCACGGGAGGTCCATCGGAATTCCGTGGGTATCTGTTCGAGAGGCTTTCAGTGGCTTACAACGCTTGCCTCCAGGAGCATGTTGCGTGGCCGATCGATTGCACGCAAGCCCAGTTCATACAAACCGAGTTGTCAAACTGATTACCGCGATTCCAGCTAATGGTGGCTCGCGAAGAAACATCCCGTCTGACTACATTTTGCCTTGTCATCGGACCCATGACGGTCATCGAGACGTCTATGGAAGGCTGGCATGGGACAAGCCCTCGGGGACTATAACCGGCGGATGTACGCAGCCTAGCAAAGGTAGATTCTCGCATCCCGAGGATCACAGGGGTTTAACTTTGCGGGAAGCCGCGAGATTGCAAGGGTTTCCGGACGATCATAGCTTCTGCGGTGCAAAACAGGATATCGCGCTTCAAATTGGCAACTCTGTACCCCCGCCGTTTGCATTCGCTCTGGCGAAACATTTGGCTGTGGAGATCCACGGCTGTCTGAACCTGGTGCACCACAGAGCGAAGAACGAGTAGTGAAAGCCAAAGCGGGAAGCCTGAGGGCCCAGCCGACCTCACCCAAAAAACGCCATACTCAGTTGCTAAGAGCATGCCAGCATTCCCAGAGGGTCTTAGCTTCGACGACGTTCTCCTCATCCCCCGCCGAACGGAAGTTCTGCCGAGCGACGTCGACATCTCCACCCAGTTCCTCCCCGGAGTCAAACTAAACGTCCCCATCGTCTCCGCGCCCATGGACACGGTGACCGACGCGCGCCTCGCCATCGCCATCGCCCGAGAAGGCGGCGTGGGTGTCATCCACCGCAACATGGACATCGATCGCCAGGCGGAAGAGGTCGACCGAGTCAAGCGGTCCGAGCACGGCGTCATCACCAACCCCATCAAGCTGGACCCCGAGAAGACGATCCAGGACGCCCTGAACCTCATGGACCGGTTCCACATCAGCGGTGTGCCGATCGTGGACGATCAGGACCGGCTGGTCGGCATCCTCACGAATCGAGACATCCGTTTCGAGACCGATTTCACCAAGCCGATTAAGTGCCGCATGACGAGCGTCAACCTCATCACCGCGCCGGTGGGCACCTCGCTGGAGCAGGCCGAGGCCATGCTCTCCGAGCACCGCATCGAGAAGCTGCCGATCGTGGACAAGGACCGCCACCTGAAGGGTCTCATCACGATCAAGGACATCCTGAAAGTCAAGCGGCATCCGCTGGCGACCAAAGACGAGAAGGGGCGACTGGTGGTCGGCGCGGCGATCGGCGCTCTTCGTCAGCCCTTCGAGCGGGCCAAGGCGCTGATGGACGCGGGCGTGGATTTCATCGTGATCGACGCAGCGCACGGGCACAGCAAGGGCGTGATGGAGTGCCTCGCGATGCTCAAGAAGAAGCTGCCGGACCTGCGCGTGGTGGCCGGAAATGTCGCGACGAAAGAGTCGGTGAGAGACCTGGTGGCGCTGGGGGCGGACGCGCTACGAGTGGGCATCGGCGCAGGCTCGATCTGCACGACTCGCGTGGTAGCGGGCATCGGCGTTCCGCAGTTCACGGCCGTGCAGGAGTGCTGCTCGGTGGCCAACGAGCTTGGAGTGACGACGATCGCGGACGGCGGCATCCGGTCGAGCGGCGACATCGTGAAGTGCCTGGCCGCGGGTGCGAGCTGCGTGATGATGGGCAACATGTTCGCCGGCTGCGAAGAGAGCCCCGGCGAGGTGGAGATCTACCGGAATCGCGCCTACAAGGTTTACCGAGGCATGGGCTCGATCAGCGCGATGCGGCAGGGCTCGAGCGATCGCTATTTCCAGATGAAGACGGGCAGCGTGATCGTGCCGGAAGGCGTCGAGGGCCGCGTGCCGTTCAAGGGCTCGCTGGCAGAGACGATGTACCAGCTCGTGGGCGGGTTGCGGCAGGGCATGGGCTACTGCGGGTCCGGCTCTCTGCGCGATCTGCGGGAGTCGGCGGAGTTTATGAAGATCACGGGCGCGGGGCTGCGAGAGAGCCATCCGCACGACGTCTGGATCACCAAGGAACCACCGAACTACACGAGCCCTTGGGGCGAGACCGACGAGTCGTAGGCCACGCTCGTAAATCGTAAATCGTAAATCGTAAATCGCCCGGAGACATTTGCCGGTTGACACTGCACAGTAGGACCCGATTCTTCACCCCCGAAATCATTAGGTGGTCGATTTGGATTTCACGCGGGGCGGCGCGTGGAAAATGGCAAATGGTCGCAGTGGATAGGCGCTCTCCCTTTCCGGCGATTTACGATTTACCATTTACAGGATTTGCGATTTACGATTTACCATTTACAGTTCCGACGAAATCCCCATTTGCGCGACATATACGTGCAAACCTTGGGGAAAAAGGTTATAAAATAGGTGTAACGGAGCGATGGCGCCAGGACAGTAGCCACAAGACTTCTTGACCGCGCAAACCGAAGAAAGGAGATGCCGGCGGCCGCGCAGATGCGCGGCCCCGGCTTTTTTAGGGCTTCGCGTAAATGGTAAATAGTAAATGGTAAATGGCCGGACCGCAGGTCCCGTAACGAAAGATTCAGAAAGGCGGAGGCGCTACAATGGCTAGGAAGACGAACAATCTTCATCCAATCAGCCTCTGAGTCGCCGAATCTTTTGCGCCATGAAAACCCACCTCGACGAAAAGGATGCCCAAATCCTGTCCATCCTGCAAGCGGATGGCCGTATCACCAATGCCGAGCTGGCGAAGCGAGTCAGCCTCTCGCCGCCGTCGGCCCTGCAGCGCGTGCGCGCGTTGGAGAAGGCAGGTCTGATCCGAGGATATGTGGCGCTGCTGGACCCGGATCGGCTGGGTTTGCGGCTGACGGCGCTCGTAATGGTGCGCCTTTCGCTGCATCAGGAGCGGCCCATCGAGCAGTTCCGGAAGTCGGTCAACGAGATCCCCGAGATCATGGAGTGCTACCACGTCAGCGGCGAGTTCGACTTCCTGCTGAAGGTGGTCGTGAAGGATATCCGCGCGTATGAGCAGCTCGTGCGCGAGAAGATCACCAAGATCAAGGGCCTGCAGCAGATCAACACCGCGTTCGTGATGGGCATACCGAAGCAGACGACGTTGTTGCCATTGTAGAGGGGCTCGGGCTTGGGCTTTGGGCTTGAGGCTTTGGGATCCGGATTTCACGCGGGGGTCGCGGAGGATGCGGAGGAAAGAAGAGGCGTTAGGCGTTGGGCGCAAGGGCATTGAGGCGATCCGGATTCCACAACGACACAGCGGACACAGCGGTACACAACGCTAAAGCCAATCCTTACCGGCCCTGTGGCCTGTCGCCTGTCGCCTGTCGGCCGTAGCCCAACGTCCAACGCCTGTCGCCCACGCCAATGTCTGCGATCCTCCGCACCCTCCGCGGCCACCGCGTGAAATCCCAAAGCCTTGAGCCTCGAGCCAAGAGCCGCCAGCCTAGAGCCCAGCGCTGGCATAATCAAAGACCATGAACGAACCAGGGATCACGCCGGACATCTTGCACGCGGTTGGCAACACGCCGCTGGTGAAGCTCAACCGAATCGGCAAGGAGTATCCGGTCGAGATCCTGGCCAAATGCGAGTTCATGAACCCGGGCGGATCGGTCAAGGACCGGATCGGCGTGCGGATGGTGCTCGAGGCCGAGAAAGAGGGGCGGATCAAGCCCGGCGATACCCTCATCGAGCCGACCAGCGGAAACACCGGCATCGGCCTCGCGCTGGCCGCGGCGGTGCGCGGGTACAAGGTCATCATCACCATGCCCAAGAAGATGAGCATGGAGAAGCAGGTGGTGCTGGAGGCGCTCGGGGCGAAGATCGTGCGCACGCCGACAGAACTGCCCCACGATCATCCCGACTCGCTCTTTGGCGTGGCCCAGAAACTGAACAAGGAGATCCCGAACTCGCACATCCTGAACCAGTACAAGAACGAGGCGAACAACGACGCCCACTACTTCGGCACTGCGGGCGAGATCCTGGAGCAGACGGGCGGCAAGTTCGATTACTTCGTGACCGGGGTCGGCACCGGCGGCACCGTCACGGGGTGCGCTCGCAGGTTCAAGAAGGATGCCCCGCACGTGAAGATCGTGGGAGCGGACCCGGTGGGCTCGATCCTCGGTGGGGGCGAGCCGGGCGGCCCCTACAAGGTCGAGGGCATCGGCTACGACTTCTTCCCTGAAGTGCTGGATAACACGCTTGTCCACCGGTACATCAAGACAACCGACCAGCCATCGTTCGATTTGGCACTAAGATTGATTCGGGAGGAGGGCATGCTGGTCGGCGGATCCTCGGGGTCCGCGCTGTATGCGGCGCTTGAGATCGCGAAGGAGTGCAAAGGCGGCGAGCGGATCGTCGTTATCCTGGCGGACTCGGTTCGGAACTACCTGAGCAAGTTCCTGTCGCCCCAGTGGATGAAGGACCAGGGGTTCGTGACCGAGGAAATTGAAGCTGCGCGAGCCGCTGTAAGATAGAAATGGTAAATGGTAAATGGTAAATGGTAAATCGTCGGAGTGCGTGACGATGGAGATGTGCTCGGGTGCTGGCCGGAGGGATTTCACGCGGAGGTAGCGGAGGATCGCAGAGCGCCGCAGTCAGGTTCGGGGCGACTTACGATTTACGATTTACGATTTACCCGCGACGCCCAACGCCGAGCATAGGAAAAGACATGGCCATTCAATCTGAAAGCAAGATGCAGGAGCTGATCCGGCGCCTCGACGAGGCGGTTGCGATCACCGAAGAAGAGGGCTGCTGCAAGGCCGTCAAGAAGGTCCTCGAGGACGTCGTCCGCAGTGGCGATGAGTTCCTCGACGCCCGCTACCTGCAGCCCGCCGAGGGGA
>JAXDKF010000256.1:0-14400 GCA_034667265.1 Fimbriimonadaceae bacterium | reverse complement strand
TTTAGCGCCGCTTTGCGATTGACGACGGTCTAAAGCGGCGCTAAAGCGCCGCACTCCAAAACCACTGCTACCCAGGAGCGGCAAACAACGCAGGCGTCCCGCCTGTATGCCAGAACAACACTCGACCGGAAATCCCGCCCGTCTCCGCCTGCCGGATCAAACCCGCAAATGCCTTACCCGTGTAGACGGGATCCAGGAATATCCCTTCGCGCCGGGCAACGAGCTCGATAGCGTGCTGACCTTCCGAGCTTGGAATCCCGTAACCCTCACCCACGGATGCGAAATCCAATAGAAGGTCAGAAGCGGCCAACTCGCGTGGATGATCGGTCAGCTTGGCAAGCCCACGACCGATCTCGGCGAAATCCTCCCCGATCTCCGGCTCGGGATCGCAAGCGATTCCAAGCACTTGGGTAGAAGACCCGTCGAACGCATACGCCAAGCCCGTCTGGGTGCTGCCGCTGCTGCTGGCGACCACGATCCAGTCAAACGGACCAGCGTTCAATTCCTGCGCCGCCTGATAGAACGCCAGGGCTCCAAGCGGCGAAGATCCACCAACGGGCACCCGATACACCTTCCGTCCAACTCCCTCAAAAGACAACGCTAGCTCTTCGGCCAACGCATAGAGCTCGTCCCAATCGCCATCCGGGTAGAGCCGCACATCCACCCCAAGAATCTCGTCAAGGATAAGATTTCCGCCCGCGCCAAGATGTGCGCCACCGGGCTTTCCAGCAGGACGATCGAACGGCAAGGACATCACGGCGGCCGCGCCCTGCAGCCCATACATCGAGCATGCCGCGCCAAGTTGCCGGACAAAGTTGGATTGCGCCGCTCCGCACGTGACTACGACCTCCGCGTCTTGCCCCAATGCGTCCGCGATCAGGTACTCGAGCTTGCGGCCCTTGTTGCCACCAAACGCGAATCCCGTGAGATCGTCTCGCTTGATCCAGAGGTCCAAGCTCAACTCCGTGGACAGCGCGTGCAGATGATGCAGAGGAGTGGGCGCAAGGATGAGTGGCACCTTGGCCGGAGTCGCGGGCATGGTGCGAGAGTTTACGTCCAGACCTTCAGAAGTCGTTGCGGGTACGCGTCATCATCGTCCCAACCGCGATGATCGCTGTCGAAACCAGCCAAGCCCCAAGCAGTCCGGCGTGCATCTTGAACGACAGCCACGTGCCCAGCACAGTTGCTCCCGAAGTTATGAGCAGAATCACCAACGAGCGCACGATCCTATTGTCCGCCGGATTTCACTTTTCCGCTGAGGCCCTCGCCCTCTATTTCCGCCCCTTCTTGGATTTCGCTGCCGCCCCAACGGCTTCGCGTCGCTTTAATTTCGGCGCGAAAACCGCGCCGGCAAGGGAAAGCAGAGATACGGCAGGGAAGATGGGATACAGCGGAAAGGGACTGGCTCGGTCGGGAAGAGGCACCTCCGCATAGAGCGCAATCGTCTTGCCGATAGGAGCTTCGCTGAGTACCCGTCCGTGCCCATCCACCGCCAAGCTGTAGCCCAAGGAAGCCGATCGCACGAGTGGAAGTCCCGTTTCCACCGCTCGCCACACGGCTTCCGATTTGAGCTGCTCGGGGGCGGATGTGCCCATGTACCAATCGTCGATCGAGAGAATCGCCAACATCTGCGCCCCGTTCAACGCTTGCCGGTAAGCCAGGTCAGGGAAAAGGCCCTCGAAACAGATGAGCGGCCCGACCTTGGTGCCTCGAATGTCCACCACGCCAAGCTTCTCGCCGGCCACGAGGTCTCCCGACGGAAGATGGAACGCGCTGAGGAACGGGATCCAGTTTCGGCCCGGCACGTACTCGCCAAAGACCACGAGACGCGTCTTATCCGCGTATTGCCACTTCTCGCCGTCGTAGCTGAACGCCGACTGGTACGGCGGATTCTTTCCCCGCTTCCCGCCAAAGAGAACCGGCACCTGGTCGGTAATCGCGAATGGCGCGTTTGGCGGAAGTCCGTCACTTGCGTCAGCCAAACCCTCTGGAAGAACAAGAAGCGAGCTATTGGTACGAATCGCGACCTGCATAAGATGGTGGACGGCGACGCCAAGGTCCTCTTCGCGCTTGTCCGCGTCCCCAAAGGCCATATCCACTCCCGGCTGTCCGACCGTCACCTTCATTTTCTTGTCAGGCAGCGGAGTTCCGTATCTTGCAAAGGAAAGGGCTGTAGTCAGCAAGAACGCGGTTGCATAGGGCCGGACCACTTTCCACTTCTCTCGCTCGATCCAGAACGCGACGATCAGGCTGGCCAGGGCGCACCAGGCGCTCACCACGTAGATGCTGCCGAAGTACGCCGTCTGGATCAGGGCGGTCGCACGCCAGAGCGGATCGGAAAGCAACGCCCACGGAAATGCGAGGCCGGGAATATAGGATCGAAACACCTCGATGCCCGCCCACACGAGCGGCACCATCCAAGGCATCCCAGCGCGAAAGCAACGATTCGCCAGCCATCCAAAAAGAGCGAAGTACCACGCTCCGATCAGCCCCGCCAGAATCCATGGCAGGAAGGACAGCGCCACATCGTTGGTCCACCGCACGACCAACGCTTGCAGCCAGAACATCTGGGCAAGCATGTAGACCAGCCCGAACACATAGCCGAGAGCTATTGCGCGCCGCGGGCTGCTCTTCATAAGGGCGAGCAACAAAGGCACCAGCCCGACGAAGACGAGGAGAGCCAGATTGAGGGGCGGGAATGCGGCCAGGACCAGCACGGCGCTGGCTGCCCCAGGCCAGAGGCTAGCTAGCCGCCGCATGGAGTTGCTCTTCGCCGGAAATATGCGAGGCGTCGTTGAATGCGATGAGCTGGAACGAGCCGTCAGGCCGGCGATGCAGCTCCGTCACCGCGCAATTCTTGAAACGGAACGCGCGCGAAGTGTTGAGGTCTCCACCGATCAGCTGCGCGAGCATGAGCGCGCACACCCCGCCATGCGACACAACGAGCGTGTTCTCGGGCTCGGTTGCCAGCCGTTCTGTGATCGCTTTCACCCGGTTCCATGCCATGGCAAGGGACTCGCCTCCGGGCGGGCACGCTTCGTACAGCGATGTCAGACCCTTCTCTGCGGCCTCGCCGAACATCTTGCCAACTTCTACGTAGGGAAGCCCTTCCCATTCGCCAAAGGTGCGCTCTCTCAGAAGCGGGGTCGACTCCACTCTTGCGCCGATGTGTTGTGCCACGGCCTCGGCGGTTTTTAAGCTGCGTTGGAGATCGCTCGTGAGAACGAGTTTGATCGGCAGATCCTCGCAGAACGTGGCGAGGCAGGACGCCTGTCGCAGCCCCGTTTCGTCGAGCGGGATGTCGGTGTGGCCTTGCGCCTTTTCTTCCGCGTTCCAGGCCGTCTGCCCGTGGCGGACCAGGTACAAGCGCATGGGTCGATTATAGCTGGGGAGGGCGTTGGGATTTGGTGTTCAACCTGTCGTTCCTGACTATCATGAGCCAGGACGTTGCTGCAAGATTGGCAGTACCGAAATGATAAGGGTTATCAGGGGCGAGTTTTTTGGATGTCTGTTGCTTGTCGCCGACGCATTCGGATTTCATCCCGTGCGTCCCAAGTGGCACCGATGGACTGCCGCGGCCCGCGAATATGAGAAGCTGCCAGAGGAATCATTGGGCTGGTGGATTGGAGCCCAGACCATAGAGCTCGTAACCGTCGAGGAGGCTGCGTCAATGGGCGAAGCGCTTCAAAGCGCCCTAGCGGGCGGCGCACCGGAGAGCGGAGCGCGTGCTCTCGTTAATCCCAACCTGCCGTTATGCCTGGAGAAGTTCCATACACGTGACGGTCGTGTCGCGGCGCAAGACATTGTGGATGTTTGCCGGGAGGGCGGATTCTCTATCCAGACTGAAGACTCTGGTCAACTCGTCGTTCTGACGAACGTTTTATGACCGAGAATCCGGCGAGGCCATGCCTCAGACCGCACCGCGACGTAAAGTCGCGGCTACAGGTGGATTCATGCATGAGTCACGCGACTCCGCAGCGGCCTCGGCAAAACCGTAATACCGCAACACCGCAACACCGCAACACGCCCCGTCATATCTGCCACGGCCGTGCCTCGCCCATCTCTCGTCCCGCGGTATCGACCCGCAGGCCGCCGAGCTTCAGGATCCGCACAGGCGCGGGTGGGACCGCATCGCTCAGAACGCGAGCTGTGCGCGAGGCAAAGTCGATGCACTGAATCATGCCCGTCCCGAAATCCTCGCCGCTCTGGCGAGCAAATGAGCAGAGCAACCCGTTGTACGAGCCCGGCGGGACCACGTGTGTGCGGCCACAGTGGAACATGTCCAAGGCCCGAGCCAACAGCGTGTCGTCGGGGTCTTCGTCGCTGATCAGCAGCAACGTCCCTCCGGAGACTTCGCCATGAAGCACGTCCTGCAGGCCCGCCTTGGCGAGTTGCTCGGGTTTGATTGCCCGCCCCGAGCCAAGCCGCGCGCCTTCTATCGAAACCCCGCGCAGTTCCACTTGGTGCTCCACGCACCGCTCCAACAATTTGAGCCAGTTCGCCTTCCGCTGGGCGGAGCGCACCGCGTCTGGGAAAGCGGCTTCCAGCTCCACCTCGTGCGGCCCGACCGGAAAGCCCTCCAGATCGAACGCCGCCTTGGCCGGAACGAGGATCTCGGCGGGCTCCACAAGTTGGGCTAGCAGCAGCACGACATGCCGGAGCAACGGCCCACCCCTCATCGGAAAAAGTTGGACCAACGCATCATCGGCCACCAAATCGAGCAAACGGCACAAAGAGGCGACAAGCACGTGCGGAGCCCGCGAGGGATCGAGGCTGCCGTAAAAGCACGATCCCAACACCTTGCCACCCCGAAAGGCGGCGAGCCTGCCGAGGTGTCCGTGATCGGGATCGGCGGGGTCGAGCACAAGCAGGTCGCGGCGCTTTCGGTTGGCCTTGAGCCAAGCACGCCAGGTGGTCTCCTGGGATCCAATCAGCAGCGTGCGAGCCACGCCTCATTGTGCCTCGCAAAAGAAGTACAACGTAGAAGGACCTGGCGCGGCTGCTAGCCAGGGCCCTCCGTGACCATGCGAGCGTTTAGAGATATCCGGGCGATTCTGACGATCCTTTGCGGGATCAGCCTTGTGCTGAGCGTACTGAATCCCCATCCGGCGCTCGCGTATGTCGCGATCCTTTTTGGCTCCTATTTCGCGGTGCAGAGCGCCTGGTCGTCGGTCAAGCAACGTGAGCTGGACGTCAACTTGCTCATGGTATTGGCGGCGATCGGCGCCATCACGGTGGACTTCGTCGGCGCGCCGGGCCATGTGCGAGGAACCGGTGCTCGAGATGCCGCCGCGCTGCTATTCCTGTTCAGCCTCTCGGGAACGCTTGAGGCCCTGGCGATGGCCAAAACGCGCTCGGCGATAGAGGGCCTGATCAAGCTCCGTCCAACGCAAGCCCTCGTTGTGGACCAGGGGATCGAAAGGAAGATCCCGGTGGAGCAGTTGCAGCTCGACGATCTTGTGCGGATCCCGCCCTTTGAGCCCGTACCTGTCGATGGTGAGGTTGTCGAGGGGCGCAGCTCCGTCGATCAGAGCGCTATGACCGGCGAATCGACTCCGGTGCCAAAGGCGGCCAGCGATTACCTCCTCGCCGGTACCAACAACCTTGAAGGCTCCCTGCTCATGCGGGTGAGGTCCATAGTCGGCGCGAGCACGCTCGATAAGATCGTCGACCTCGTGCGCGAGGCGCAGGAAAACAAGGCCAGTGGGGAGCGTATCTCGACCTGGTTCGGACAGCGGTACACGTTCTTCGTGGTCGGCGCCTTCTTGCTTTCGCTTCTGGTCCGATTGCTGATTGGCGAGGCAAACGGGATTGCCCTTTACACGTCGCTCACACTGCTTGTGGCCCTGAGTCCATGCGCGCTCGTGATCTCGACGCCGGCCACGACATTGAGCGCTCTTGCGTGGGCGGGTCGCCGTGGCATCCTCGTGAGGGGCGGTCAGTTCATCGAGGCATCTGGACAAGCCGACATTTTGGCCCTCGACAAAACGGGCACGCTCACCACAGGCAAGCCGACACTGGTCGAGATTTGTGTTTGCGCAGGGGCCGCTGTCGCGGCCGGTGGCGCGAGGACTCCGTGCACCGACGATGAAGCCTGCTGGCACGGCAGGGGCTCGATGTCCGGCGATGCGGCCAATCTGCTCAGAGCCGCCGCTGCCGCGGAAGAGTACAGCTCTCACCCAGTGGCGGAATCCATCCGCAAGGCCGCGATTGCAGGCGGCTTGGAGCCGCCACAAGCCAAAGACCACACAGCCGAACCTGGACTGGGCGTTCGCGCGACGGTGGAAGGGAAAGAGGTGCTTGTTGGACAGCGGCGCTACCTGGAAGCACAAGGCATCCGCCTGCCTCAGGATTTTCACGAACACGTCGAAGGCTTAGAGCGAAAGGGTCTCACCGTGGCAGTCATGGCTTTTGGCGAACGCCTTGCGGCCTTTGGCTTTGCGGACACTCCTCGACGCGGCGCCCACGAACTCCTCGCAAACACGCGCAAGCTAGGTTTCAAGAGGGTGGTCATGCTCACTGGCGATACTTTCCAGACCGCGTCCTGGGTCGCCAAAGAGCTGGGAATCGAGGACTTCCGCGCCGGCCTTCTTCCCGACGAAAAGACCCTCGCCATCGATGACCTCGCCAGAGAGGGTTCTGTGATGATGGTCGGGGACGGGATCAACGACGCGCCTTGCCTGGCAAGAGCGTCGGTGGGCGTTGCGATGGGCGGCTTAGGCAGCGACATCGCCATGAATGCGGCCGACGTTGTGCTGATGCACGACCGCTTGGACCGCTTGCCGGAACTCGTTCGCCTTGGCCGCAGGACCAACCGCATCATCCGCGCGAACCTTGCGTTCGCGGCCAGCGTGATCGTGATCCTGACCGCCGTCTCTCTCTTCGCTCACCTGCCGTTGCCGTTAGCCGTTCTGGGCCACGAGGGCTCGACCGTGCTGGTCATCCTCAACGGGTTGAGGTTGTTGCGGGGGGCGTAAGTCGTAAGTCGTAAATCGTAATTCGTAAATCGTCGGAACGTTCGCAAGAAGCTACCGATGCCACTTCGGCACCTCCCTGCGATTTACGATTTACGATTTACGACTTACGATTTACGTCCCTCACTTGCCCTTCTTCGGACCCTCGAGCACAAGCCGAAGTCGAGGCCGCACCATGGGATCGGATGCGTCTTTCGAATACACCTTGTACACGCCCTTCATGCCGAGCTTGCTCGGATCGATAGCGGATGTCAACGACAGCGCCATGACCTTATTCTTCTTCATCGCATCGGAGAAGTAGTTGCGAAAATCGGCTGGACCTTTCAGCAGATCGATAACGATCGGAAACTCCGTGTCGGAGACATTCGCGGGCGAGACCCTGTTGAACACCACCTCCGCACTAGGGGCGTATTTCGTCGCACTTGCGTAATCCCAATCCTTCTCGTTGAATCCCGACTTCACCGCCCGCACCTCGAGAGGCGCTTCCCCAGCATCTTTAGCCGTGTAGCCGGACTCTGGAGCGGCAGTGAGGATCAGCTCGGCCTCGACCACCTTAGAACCGGCAGGAAACCCCGAAAGATCCCAAGTCAGCAGGCTCCAAGAGTAGGCATTGGGATCATCGCCCGGAAGTCCCATGAACGTGCCGCCGTTGCCCCACGCGCGGAGGAAGGGATCCTTCTGGGGGTCCTCAGCGTGCGCGTACACCCAAACGTCGTCGGTGGGGGTCAAGTAGAGTCCACGCACGCTGTTCTGCTGTGCGCCTGTGTTAACTGGCTTCGTTTCGCCATATTGCTGCGAGGCTAATGCGATCTTGGCGGCCATATCGGGCGTCATCGCCGGGGCCGCGGGCATTCGCGAGACAAGAAGTGTGAGTGCGAGCGTTGCCAACATGCGTCTATTCTCCCGCACGGGCCATCGCCCGCGCATTCCACGGAGGTCTTTGACGAGTCAGCGGGCCTGTTGTTACAACAGACGGGTGCAGAACGGCGTCCTATCGGCTGTCAGAATGCCTTCGTTTATGCACGCCTTGCGCGTCCTCGAGTTCGACTCAGTGCTGGCACGTCTCCGCGAACATTGCGAGACGATGCTTGGCGCTGAATCGTGCGCGGCTCTCCAGCCTTCCTTCGAAGAAAATGAGGTTTGGGCTTCACTGGAACTCACCAAAGAGGCGCACGAGCTGCTCGCGACGCAATCGCCTCCCTCTCTCGGCCCGATCCGAGATGTCCGCGATGGTTTTCGCAGAGCGGGGAAGGGCGGGACCCTAGGCGGCCAAGAATTATTCGTCGCGGCCGACGCCTTGCGCGGGATGCGCGAGCTTCGCTCTTTCCTCCAGGCTCAGAAGGAGGATGCTCCGCGGCTGAACCAGGATGCGGTTCTGCTTCCCGATGCCAAGCGGTTGGAAGAAGCCATCTTCGATGCCTTGGAGCCCAATGGCGACGTGAAGGACAGCGCCAGCACTCACCTCGCGAGTCTGCGCCAGCGTAAAGCGAACACGACTGTTCGGCTGCAGGAGAAGGTGCAGAGCTATACCACCGGTAAGTCTCGGGATCTCCTATCCGATCCCATCGTGACCGTGCGCGATGGCCGATACGTGATCCCGCTGAAAGCGGAATACCGCGGCAGGATACGCGGCATCGTCCACGACACCAGCGCGAGCGGCCAGACCATCTACGTGGAGCCCGAGGATGTTCTGCAGCTTGGCAACTTGCTCCGAGAGATCGAAGCGGCGGAGAGGGAAGAGATCTCTCGCGTCCTACTGGCGCTCTCCGGCAAGATCGGCACGGTTGCCAAGGAAGCTGTAGTAGGGATTGAGGCTGCATCTCGAATCGATGTCGTTCTTGCAAAGGCGCGCCTGGGCTTTGCCATGAGAGGCGCAGTGCCGGATCGGCTCAACATGCCTCGAATCGAGATCGAGGGTGGCCGGCACCCACTCCTAAAGGCCGCGACCGCTATTCCGCTCGATCTCAAGCTCGGGCAGGGTGAGAGCGTGCTGATCACCGGTCCGAATACAGGCGGCAAGACGGTGGCCATCAAGACGGTTGGCCTGTTCGTGCTTATGGCGCAGTCCGGGCTCCTGCCTCCCGCGAGAGCGATGAAGCTCGGTCCGTTCAGTCAGGTGTGGGCGGATATTGGCGACGAGCAAAGCCTGCAGCAATCCCTTTCAACGTTCAGCGCTCATGTGAAGAACATCGCGGAGGCGCTCCAATCGCTCAAGCCGGGAGCGCTGGTCCTCCTCGACGAGATTGGCGCGGGCACCGATCCGGCCGAAGGCGCGGCGCTCGCAAAGGCGATCCTCGTCGGCATCGTGGAAAAGGGAGCCACGGTGTTGGCAAGCACGCATTACGGCGAGTTGAAAGCGTTTGCGTTCGAGACGGAAGGCTTTCGAAACGCGGCGATGGAGTTCGATTCCAAGAGCCTGCGGCCCACCTATCGCCTGATCATCGGGGCCGCGGGCGCAAGCCACGCGTTAAAGATCGCCGAGCGGTACGGACTTCCTAAGACGGTGATCGAGCAGGCCAGGGAAGGGCTCTCGACCCAACACATCGAGATGTCTCGTATGATGGAGGGCCTGGATCAAGCGCAGAAACTCGCCAGGCAAGCACAGGGCGAAGCAGATCGCCGTTTGGCGGAGCTAAGGCGGAAAGAAGAGGCTGCCGAAGAAAAGCTAAGGGAAGCGGAAGAGGTCCGCCGCACCGCCCATGCGAAGGCGAGCGCCACCGTGGACGAAGCCCTGCGCCAAATGCGAGACGAATCGGCACGCATCTTCGAGGAGCTCAAGCGCGCGGGAGTAGACGGCCGTGCGCAAGAACAGGCACGGGCCGACCTTCGCGCTCTCCAAGATGCAGGATCGGAGTTTGCTAAGGGCCTCAAACCCAAAGAGAAGAAGCCAGCGCCGGGCGTGCAGTTCGTAAAGGGAATGAGCGTTCGGATCGAGGGCTACACCCAAACAGGAGTTTTATTAGACGATCCAAAGGGCAAGACCGTGCAGGTTCAGATGGGCTCACTCAAGATGAACGTTCCGGTCAATTCCCTGACCTCGGTCGCCCCCGCTCGGGAGCCGCAGCGCCCGAGAGACAACATTGGGTTTCAGAAGGCGCAAACCGCGACAACCGAGATCCACCTCCGTGCCATGCGGGCAGAGGATGCTATCCGCGACCTCGAGAAGTTCATCGACGACGCGACCCTTGCCGGCGTCCCGAGCGTGCGCATCGTGCATGGCAAAGGTGAAGGCATCCTTCGCAAGGTGACGCAGGACTATTTGCGCAAGAATCCAAACGTGGCATCTTTCCGCGATGGCGAGCCAGGCGAAGGTGGGCACGGCGTGACTGTGGCGGTGCTGAAATGAGCGTGCAGGATCTACTTGCGGCTGCGAGCCGCGCTCAAGAAAACGCATATGCCCCGTACAGCTCGTACAGGGTCGGCGCGGCGGTCCGAGACGAGAATGGCCGTATCTGGGCGGCGTGCAACGTGGAGAACGTTTCTTTCGGGCTCAGTGTCTGCGCAGAGCGGAACGCGGTTGCCGCCATGGTCGCGGGAGGCGGCAAAGAGGTTCGGGATATCCTTTTGTTGACGGTTGACGGAGCCAAGCCATGCGGCGCATGCCTGCAGGTCTTGCGGGAGTTCTCCCATGATCCCAAAGGGCTGTCCATCCACCTGGCAACGAACCAAAGCGGGGTGCAAACCGTGACCCTGAACGACCTTCTCCCGTTCGGTTTTGCCTCTTCGAACGTGAAATCGAACGCAACCTGAGCGAGCAACGGTCATCTAAGCTAGTGACGCTCGGGCGGTATGATGCCCGGATCTCGGAGAGCACTTGAAGAAGTTTTATTTCCCCCTCTTAATGGCCGTTCTCGTCCTCGTCATCGCCTGTGGCGGCGGTGGTGGAGGCGGCGGCACGGGCGGAACCTCGGCCACAAGTGGCTCGACCGGGACCTTGAACCCCATCCGCGTCGAAGGAGTGCTCGCCAGCAATCCTGCCCAGATCGTGGACCTACAGAACGTCCAGGTTGGGGACGTTGTCCAGCTCCAGATCGTTGGGTACGACTCCAACAGGCAGAGGGTGGTGCTCAGCTCGGGCTCGTGGACGACGAACGATGGCACGGGCGCGGGAACTCTCAGCTCTTCCGGGCTCTACACTGCGACTAAATCGACTGGTGGCACGGCTTTCACATTCACCGGTTCAAACGGCGGCAAGCTGTACTCCGCGAACTATCAGGTTAAACCTGTTCAGGCACTGGTCACGGGATCGGTGATGGACAGCAACGGGGCGGCCTCCTCGCGCATCGTGCTCGTGCTCTACAACGCGACCGGAACGGTCATGGCGCGAGGTACGACTGCGTCAGACGGAACCTTCCGCATCTCCACACCGATCACGGCGAAGCGTTTCAACTTAGATCCTGCGTCGATGTCGACCACATTCTATTTCCGATCGTTCGTGTATCAGAGCAAGCGCTATACGGCCCTGATTAGCTCGTGCACGGCGCCGCTCCCGACGCTCACAAACGGGAGCACCTCCGCCATCGGATTCATCGTGATCGATGCCGCTCAAAGTGGCGGAGCGATTAACCCGCCTCCGCCGCCGCCGGACGGCTGCCCAACGTCCTAGGCTGTCAAATGGAACTTTGTGGCTCGATTCCCTGGTAAATACCGCAATCGTGAACGTGCCGAAAGGCATAGGGGAATCGGGCTGCAGTAGTAGAATTCAATGAGGTGAGCCAGCAGTTTGACAGCCACCCGGACGCGCTTCAGCAGCATCTGAGCGAAGACGGGGTCCAGCAGATGCTCATCCTCGCCGAGCGTCTGCGTGAATCGAGTGGCGGCGTGCTGGATGACGCCGCGATCCTTGCTGTCTCCGAGGCCACCGGCGCTCCCGCGGAATATGTGCGCCTCGCGCTCAAGATGCGTCCGCAGAAGAAGCGCGAGAGTTTTGGCGATCGCGTCCGGAATGCCTTTCTCACTCTAGAGCCCGATACACGCCGCTATGTTGTGTCAGCCGCCACTGCGACAGGGCTCGGCGTGGTCGAAGCTTTCTCCCGTAAATCGAACCTCGCCATGGACGCGTACGTTCGCGCCCGGGATGCTGCGACGACAGGTGTTCCGTTCACGCAATTGGCGCCTCAAGACACGAGCCAACTCTTTGGTGTCATCTCCATCCTGTTAATCACGGCTGCGCTTTACAACGTCGCCGTCAGCAAGGACTCCAAGATCGCTGCTTTTGCGGGCGCATTGTTCGGAGGTTTATCCTGCATCGGCTTCGCCGTCGTGAGCACGATCCTTCACGTGCCGAATGCTGCCTCCTACTGGCTGATCCCGCTCGTGCTCATGGGGGCGTTGGGTGGGTTGCTCCTGCATCGGATCGTTGACACGTATCGCGGCAAGATTGGCTTGAACGATCCGGTTCGCGAGCGCCAGGAGCTTCTAAAGCAGCTCGTGGACATCCAGGACCGGCTCCGGTCTGGAGAGCAGGCCATCAGCTTTCTCAGTGTCGACATTGTCGGCTCCACCAGGATGAAGCAGATGTCGGATCCGCTCAGCGTGGAGTTCACCTTCACCGAGTATCACAAGTTCGTGGAGATGATCGCCCGCCGCTATGGCGGACGCGTCCACTCAACTGCGGGGGACGGCATCACCCTCGCATTCGACAGCCCCTCGCAGGCATTTGGCGCTGCACGAACGACCCAGACGGGGATCATCGAGCTGAACACCTTCCGCAACAAGATCGGCGTGCCGATCGTGCTTCGTTGCGGCGTGCACACAGGCAAGGTCATGGCCCCCGATGCGACGGATATCACTTCGATCAACTTCGCCGACGTGATCGACATCTCCGCGCACCTGCAGAAGGCCTGTCCGCCCGGTGGTGTCGTCGTGAGCGATGCGGCGGCAGTCATGCTGCCTGGCGGTCCAGCGGGGATCGGCGCGGACCGCGTGCAGACGGAGGGTGGAACTTCCGGATACGTGTGGCTGCCAAAGAGCCTCTCCAAGCCGCTACCCGCCGGCGGGCCGCCACCGATGCCCGCAGAACACAGTTAACCCGTGGCCAAGATTCTTTACACGATCGGTTATGAGGGTCGCGACCTTGACGGGTTCATGGAGGAGCTGCACGATCACGGGGTCGCTCGCCTTCACGAAGTTCGCCGTCGTGCCTCGAGTCGGCGTCCCGGCTTTGCCAAAGGTGCACTGTCGCGCCGCTGCGAGCAGGAGGGAATCGCGTATCAGCACGAGCCCGAACTGGGAACTCCCGATCACCTGCGGCGCTTGTACAAGGCAACGGGTTCGCTCGACGTGGACGCTTACCGCGAATACTTGACGGACTTGGCGGCCGAGCTCGATCGGGAATCCGCCGTCGCTATCGAGACCCCTACCTGCCTTATGTGTTTGGAAAAAGACTTCCGCATGTGCCATCGGCAGGTGGTTGCCGAGCAGATGGAGAAGCGGGGGCTAGAAGTCGAACATATCGCCTAGGACTTGTGGCTCCAGGGTCTCTGGAACTTTCACTAATGTTTGAAAGTTCTTCTGGTAGACTCCGCAACAGGACCGCCATGGCCATCTCACCCGAACGAATCGTCGGCCGCGAGCTCATCGACATCTACGAGAAAGTGGAGAAGGGAGAGCGCCTCAGTTACGAGGACGGCGTCCGCCTTTACAAGACCCCCAACCTCACGGGCGTGGGCTACATGGCCAACATCGTGCGAGAGCGCATGCATGGCGCGCGCACTTACTATGTGCGCAACCAGCACATCAACTACACGAACATCTGCAACAAGTTCTGCAAGTTCTGCTCGTTCTATGCCAAGAAGGGCGGCCCCGATCCTTATCAGATGAGCCTTGAAGAGGTGCGCCACCGGCTCGAGTGGCACAAGGACGTGCCGATTACCGAGGTCCACATGGTCGGCGGCATCAACCCGCGCTTGCCTTACGAGTACTACATGGATCTGGTCCGCACCGTCAAGGATGTTCGGCCTGGCGTTCACGTCAAGGCGTTCACCGCGGTTGAGATCGTCGAGATTGCAAGAGTTGGCAAAGTGTCGATCGATAAAGCCCTTGCCGATCTGATCGAGGCCGGCCTCGATTCTCTGCCTGGAGGCGGCATTGAAGTCCTCTCTGACCGCGTGCACGCGGAGCTGTTCGGCAAGAAGCTCAGCGGCGAGGAGTGGAAGGACGTTGCGCGCGCTGCCTCGCGTCTTGGCCTGCGCCAATACGCGACGATGCTCTACGGGCACATCGAGACCGACGAAGAGCGATCGGATCACATGGTGCAGCTAAGAGAGCTGCAAGACGAAACCAAGCACTTCCTGACCTTCACGCCGCTCTGCTTCCACCCCGAAGGCACCGAGCTCGAGCACATCCAGCACCCGACCGCCGACGACGACCTGCGCAACATCGCGGTCGCCCGGCTGATGCTCGACAACTTCGATCACATCAAGAG
>JAXDKF010000255.1:0-6329 GCA_034667265.1 Fimbriimonadaceae bacterium | reverse complement strand
GCGTGAAGGCGATTACGGCGCGTTCGAAGAGCTTTTTGAGCGCTATCGGACGATGGCCTACCGATTTGCCTACCAGATGGTGGGGCGGCGAGACGACGCCGAAGACATCGTCCAGGAAGCGTTTGTGCGGGCCTATCAGAACCTGCATCGCTACCGGGACGAGGCCAAATTCACGACCTGGCTGCTTCGCATCGTAACCAACCTCTGCACGGACGAGGCGAGGAAGAATCAGCGCCGGTCCGCTCTCGAGCAGCAGGAAGCCGCAGGAGCCTTGGACTGGATGACTATTGGAGATACGGACGATCCGGTCAACAATTTAGAACAGGACCGCAGAAAGCTGGCCCTTAAGAAGGCCATGAATGCATTGCCGCTGCACCATCGCACCATGATCGTGCTGCGAGATATCGAAGAAAAGGAATACCCGGAGATCGCCAACATCGTCGGATGCACCGTTGGAGGAGCCAAGTTGCGCGTACTAAGGGCGAGACGCGCGCTCCGAGATCGGATCGCACCCCTCTTGGGCGAGAAATAGTGATGGACAGAAAGATCGAAGATAGAATTGCAAAGCTTGCTTTTGGCGAGCTCACGGAAGCCGAAGCCTCTCAGGTGAGGGCCGAGGCTGCCACGAACACCGATGCCGCTCAAGCCTTGAACAGCTATGAGGGACTTCGGAACGATCTGCGACGCCTGCGAGACGTGCCACCCGACCAGCTCTCCAAGGAGCGCCTCCAGAACGCGATCCTAGCGCAGGGTCTGAAGCCCAAGCCGGTGCGCCAAGGAGTGTCATGGTTGTGGGCCGCCCCTGCGTTGACAACTGCCGTCATCGCCATCGCGTTGTTGATGAAGATGCCTACGCCCATTTCCGATCGAGTCCCCGGTGGCGGAACCCATCCGGACATGATGGCGGTCCTCAACATGGACGACCGCCAGAAGCTGGAAGAGTCGTTGGCCGATTTCGGACGACAGATCCCGGGAGAGGGAGAATTACCGCTGTCAGCCGCCATCGAAAGCACATCCTCGCCGGAAGTTGCCGCTTCGAGCGGGAATGGGGCGCTTAGGGTGGCGAGGCCAGCCGTTCACATTCGACGGTCCACCAGGCACGCTCCTGCCAAGATGCTCGCGTTAGCGGGAACGGCGCGCACTATGGTAGTACCTGCGGAGGTAGTCGATGCCCCGTCCGAGAAAAGACATGATTCACTCGTGCTGATACGGTCGGAACGGGATGGCATGACCGGAGCCAACAGCGCCGTCGAGGTCCAACAAACTCAGGATGTCATCGTTAGCTCTTAGTTTTGTATTCGCGCTGACAACGCTCGCTCCGGCCGATTCTCAGATCAGCCCGAAGGAGCGCACCGCATGGCGAAGCTTGCAACCGGCGATCGCGACCATCGTGCGGGGTGGCCAAGATGTCGGCACCGCCGCTCTCGTCGATTCGAAGGGGCAGTTTCTAACGCACCTTGGTGCCGTGCAAGGGAAGCGAATTCGAGCGCGCCTGGCTGACGGCAGTTATGTCGGCATGAGCCTGAAAGCTTCCGACGAGCCCACCCAACTCGCCATTCTCCAGGCCGACAATTGGATCCGCTCAGCAACTCCGATGATCCCTGTGGACGGAGAGCTCAAGGCGGGAGACCGGTTGCTTGCGATCCTCCCGTCGGGCCTCATTCGCGCGGAGTTCGTTAGCAGCCAACGTATGGGCCTGGTCGCGCCTTCCAGGCGGCTCATGGCTCTTAGCGAGATCCGATTTGAAGCGCCTGCCGATAGTATCGGTGGCGCGCTCGTCGTGACGCCGCAGGGCAAGGTTGTTGGATTCCTCAATGCAACTCTGCGAAACGAGCAGCTGCAGAACCAGACTGTCCAGCCGATCCAGGCGCCACAGGGTCAGGAGGGCGTCGCTCCAATGGTGAAACGTGCTGCGAGAGCGATGGCCAACAATCTAAGTCAAGCGCGGTTCGGCCCGGCCGACATGACCGTCGCGTATACCACTGCGCCTTCCTCGCTGCAACGCGCCTTGAATAGCCTCCTTCGGGGCCAGGACGTGATCCGCCCGTCGATCGGCGTAGACGTCAGGAACTCGCAAGAGGGTGGCGCGCTCATCGAGTCCGTAGATCAAGGTTCAGAGGCCGAGCAGGCGGGACTTAAAAAAGGTGACGTGGTGATAGAGATCAATGGCAAGCGCATCCAGGACCAAATGGATCTTGCGCAGGCCGTGATGGAGCAACAGCCCGGCGCCACGCTCGTGGTCAAAGTCAAGCGAGGGCGGGCACTTCTAACGGTTCCGGTACGGGTAGGACAGAAGCGCTCGAAGACGCTTGCAAGTCCTGGAGACGCCACTTAAGCGTCACGATCCCACGGTACTCATCGAGCATCGGCTGAAAGGCAACGTCCACCTTGGCCCCGATCATCTCCGTCGTGATCTGCTCGCCCATATTGAATCCCATGGCGGCTACGGTGCCGTGCTCAGATCGCAGCAGAGTGCGCACGTGCTCTGGCTTTCGGGTGGGAGCCACCTCGGCCAAGGTCATGTCCCGCGCTATGAACATCGGCTCGGGGTTGGCGCAGCCGAATGGCTCGAGTTTGCCTAGCTCCTCCGCCGATTCCCGCGTGACCTCGCTTGCTGCGATCTCCGCATCAGCCCACATCGAGGGGATGAAATCTTCCTCGGTAAGCCGCTCGCCCGCGTAGGCATGCAGGGCCGCTACCACGTCGGCAAGGCGCTCGTGCGGGAACGAACACCCTGCGGCCATCGCGTGACCGCCTCCAACAAGCAACTCTGGATAAGCGCGGATCGCGTCGGCGAGGTGGAACTTAGGAATGCTTCTGGCGGAGCCTTTGCAGAACCCATCCTCCCCAAGTGAAAGCACAAACGTGGGGCGGCGGAAGATCTCAACCAGCCGGCCGGCGACGATGCCGATCACGCCCGTATGCCAGCCTTGCTTGGCGATGACGATGACGTTCTTCTCGTGGGCGCCCTGCTCCTGCACCAGCTCGATCGCTTCGCCCAGGATCCGGTGCTGCTCGTCTTTTCGTTCTTGGTTTTTGCACTCGATCTCGGCGGCTAGCTTTGCGGACTCGAGCACGTCGGTGGACAGCAATAGCTGAAGCGCTTTGGCGGCATCGTCCACGCGTCCCGCGGCATTTAGACGCGGACCCAGCACGAACCCCACGTGGTAGCCGCGTAGGTGCATGCCGGGAGTCATCTTCGCCTCAGCCATCATGGCCTTGAGCCCGATCTTCTTCGTCTTGGAAAGCTCTTGGAGGCCAAAGCGGGAAATTATGCGGTTCTCACCGACTAGCGGCATGACGTCCGCGATCGTGCCAAGTGCCGCGAGGTCGAGATAAGCGCGGCGATAGTGGGATTTCTCAAAGCCAAGCTCGGTGGCCAAACCTTCACAAAGACGGAAAACGACACCTGCGCCGCTCAGCTCAGCAAAGGGGTACCTGGAGCCAACGCGGTGCGGGTTCACGACAGCATCTGCCTGGGGGAGCTCTTCGCCCAGCGAGTGGTGATCGGTCACGACGACCTTCATGCCCAGCTCGCGAGCCTGAGCGACCTGTTCGATAGCGCTTCCGCCGCAGTCGCACGTCAGAAACAGCTTGGCTCCAGAAGCGGCCGCAGCTTCAACCGCGCTGGAATGAATGCCATAGCCCTCCTTCATTCTGTGCGGCACGTGAGTGACAACGTCGCAGCCGATCTTTGTGAGGAACCTGGAGAGCAGGGCAGCGCTGGTCACGCCATCCACGTCGTAGTCGCCGTGAATGAAGATCTTGTCGTTGCGCTCTTTGGCGCCAAGGATCTCGTCGCGGGCGGCAGCGTAGTCGGGCAAGAGCTCAGGCGCGCTTAAGTCGTCCAGGCATGGATTCAGGAACGTGTGCGCTTCCGCGGGATCGGACAGGCCACGCGCGACCAATGTTGCGGCTACCAGAGGCGTGACGCCGAGCTCGGCGCGCAAGCGTTGCTCCGCCGCCGGATCTCGCGGCGGAACCAACCAATGCCTACCCGCGCTCGCAGGAATGTCCATGTGTGTAAAGGACAGTTTAAGCCAGCTTAAAGCTTCTCGACCTGGTTAAAGTCCAATTCCACCGGAGTGTCGCGTCCGAAGATGTTGATGAGGACCTTGAGCTTCTCGCGATCCGAGTTGACCTCTTCGATCTTTCCAGTGAATTCGCTGAACGGGCCTTCCACCACGCGGATCGTATCGGCCTTCTGCCAAGAGACTTTGGGAGCCTCTTTGCTAGCCTCGAGGTTCGTCATGATCCGGCGGACCTCATACTCCTCGAGAGGAACCGGCTTGTTGCCGCTTTGCACGAACCCGGTCACGCCGCTCGTCGACTTGACAAGCTTGAACGTGTCGTCCGTGAGGGACATCTGGACGAGGATGTAGCCGGGGAAGACTTTTCGGTCCCGCTCGTAGCGCTTGCCGCCTCTGGTCTGCATCTCTCGCTCTGTCGGAATCAGGATCTGATAGATGTCGCGATCCCAAAAACCTTCAACCTGAGCGCGGCGAGTGAGAACGTCTTTAACCTTGTTCTCATGGCCGGCGATTGTGTGGACTGCGTACCAAGACTTCGGCATTTACATGGACCCCGTCGTGATCAGCTTGACCAAACGGTCGAAGACGAAGCTCAGCGCAAACAGAATCAGGCCAATAAGGGTGCACACGGCAAAGACCACGCCCGTTAGGCGGTTGGTCTCGGCCCTTGTCGGCCAGTTGACCTTCTTCATTTCGCGGCCCACTTCGGCGAAAAATCCTTTAAGCCCGCGCTTTGATCGCGGCGTGGGAATCGATGCCCCTCTGGGGGTGGTTGGCGTGCTAGACATAAACACTCGATCCCGTCGGAAGTCCGGGGGGATGGCTTCAATATACCAGGCACGGAGTCCGCGCAAGGCCCTTTTCGCCGCCGGGGGTTTTGCCGCAATTAGTCGAGTAGGCTTGCGTCTATTCGCGACATGAGTTACATTACACGTAGTCCCCGCCGGGACCTCCGGGCGAATTCTTAATGGCTACAGCCGGTCCTTACAGCGAACTCGAATACCTTATCCTCGCCATGGTGGGCGAGAACGTTAATTCCGGGTACGCCATGCGGAAGGAGATGAACCGTATGCGTGGCGGCCGTTGGAGCGCCGAGAGCGGTTCCGTGTACCGGGTCCTAAGAAGGCTCGAGAGCGACGGCCTCGTATCTGAAGCCCGCCGCGTAGGCGTGCCCAACCGCGAGCGCACCGAATACGAGCTTACAAGGGCCGGAGAGGCCTTGCTCAACAGTTGGCTGACCTTCCCCCCCGACCGGTCCGAGCTTGGCTTTATGGTGGACCCCATTCGCACGCGGAGCTATTTCCTCCCACGCCTTTCCCATGCCGAGCAGGGAAGGGTTCTCAAGACGTGGGTTCAGGAAAACCGCAGATTTATCGAGGATCTGGAGCGAGAGGTGACGCCGTTGGTGCCGAAGGACCACCCCCTTCGAAGGGTGGCCTACCAAAATCTCCTGTTCCTGGCGCAGGCGCGCCAAGAGTGGCTGAAGCGGATGCTGGCAACCCATCGCACCTTGAACGGCGCGGCGGCAGAGGCTCACGAGGCGGAGCCGGACAAGGCGTCCATCTAGCGAGCGATCTTCGTGATCTTGTAGGTCTTAACGCCTTCCGGCGCGTCCACCTTAATGGTCTCGCCTTTCTTGTGGCCCTGCATTGCCATGCCGAGCGGGGACTCGTTGCTCACGAGATCCTTTGTGGGGTCCGCTTCGACGCTGGTCACCACCCGAATCACAAAGTCATCGCCGTAGTCCAGATCCTGCACGGAGACCAGAGACCCGAGGCCGACATAGTCGGTCGGCACCGTCTTCATGTCGATGACGTGGGCGTTGCCGAAGATAGTCTTCAGCTCGGCGATCCTGCCCTCGACCATAGCCTGCTCGAATTTGACCTCGTCTAGCTCGCTGTTGTCTTCCGCGAATTCGCCGTGTGTCTGGCTCTCCCGGATCCGATCAGCGATCTCAGGTCGCTTGGTCGTCGTTAGGTGATCCAGCTCATGCTGAAGCGTTGCGTGGCCCTCAGGCGTGAGATAAAAGCCGCCTGTTTGTTCGGCCAAGATGTCCGGCTCATTCATGTTCTTGTTTGTTTCCTGTGCTTGCAAGCCAGCGATTATAGCTCCGTTAGTGGCGCTCATTGTAGGCCTAACGCGCGAGGCGGCTGTTCCGTTCGCTCGTCCTAGGCAGGACGCGGCTAACCACGGCTAAAGTTCCTCAATACGCGAAGGGGTTCGATTACAAGAACTCCGAAAGAGGGAAAAGGTTCGCCTGCCGCTTCACAATCCTGGTGTGAAACGTAGGGACATTTG
>JAXDKF010000254.1:0-7673 GCA_034667265.1 Fimbriimonadaceae bacterium | reverse complement strand
CGAAGTGCAGCCGAACTACGACCGCTCGCCGGTGCAGGTCAGCCCGACCGATCAGTTCATCGCAACGAGCTGGTGGACCGCGCACACCGCCCACAGCGCGGCCAAGGACCTTAAGCAGGACCGCTTCATCTATCTGTCGCAAGACTTTGAGCCGTTCTTCTATCCCGCGTCGAGCTTTTACGCGCTGGCGCTCGAGTCCTACAGCTTTCCCCACTACGCGATCTTCTCGACCGAGTTCCTTCGAGAGTATTCGCGCGTGCACGGCCACGGGGTGTTCGCCGAAGGGCGGCAGATCGGCGATGCGAACTCGGTCTCGTTTCAAAACGCGATCAAAGCGCCGACACCCAAGCGGGAAAGACTCGAGAGGCACGGCAAGAAGAAGGTCCTCGTCTACGCGCGGCCGGAAGACCATGCAAATCGCAACTGCTTCCAACTCGCCGCGTTAGGTCTCACACGCGCCATTCAGGAAGGACATTTCAGCAGGGACGAGTGGGAGTTCCACGGCATCGGCTCCGTTCAAGTTTGGGGCAACATGCCGCTGACGGGACGCGCCGAGTTGAAGCTCTTGCCCAAGGTGAGCTTGGAGGATTACTACCACTTGCTCCCTGATTACGACGTTGGCGTGAGCTTGATGTTGACCCCGCATCCGAGCCTTGTGCCGTTGGACATGGCGGCCTCGGGAATCGTTACCGTTACGAACACGTTCGATATCAAGACGGCGGCCAAGCTCCAGGCCATTAGCTCCAATCTTGTCGTCGCGCCGCCCACGATCGAGGGCATCAAGAATGGCTTGATCGAGGCTGCGTCACGCGTTGGTGACATCGATGCCCGGATGCGCGGGACCAAGCTGAATTGGGCGCGCAACTGGGATGAGGCATTTAACGAAGCCTTCGTCCAGAAGCTTGTTTACTGGATCGACGCGGGCCAGTGATGCAGCCGCTTGTTTCGATCATCACGCCGACTTACAACCATGAGGATGTGCTCGGGGAGTGCATCCGGAGCGTTCTCGCCCAGACCTATGACACCTGGGAGATGCTCATCGTGGACGATGGGTCGACTGACAAGACACACGACGTCGTAGCCGGCTTTTCGGACCACCGCATTCGCTACTTGCGGCAAGAAAACAAGGGTGTGCATCGGCTGGGCGAGACGTACAACTCGGCGCTCTCAGTGGCGAATGGAGAAATCATCGCGATCCTCGAAGGGGACGACTATTGGCCGGCCGACAGGCTGGCGGTCCAAGTGCACGATTTTGAAGACGACAGCGTGGTGCTGTCCTCGGGGTTCACGTCGATCGTTCAGGACGGGAAGGAGGTTGGCGTGACGCCGGTTTCAGCTCCCTCAGCGGAGTTTGCGAACAACCGGCCTGTGGGGCGAGCGGCATTGTGGATGATGCACCCCGACAACCTCACTTTCACGTTTCCTGTCTCGACAATGGTCCGGGCTGAAACGCTAAGAGCCATAGGCGGATTTCAGCAGCCGCCGTACTTGCCGTTGGTGGATTTTCCGACCTTTCTCCGGCTGTCCATCGAAGGAGAGTTTCGGTTTCACGAGCGGGTGCTGGGCTATTGGCGGCGGCATTCATCCTCGGTCACGCAAGGCAATTTATCGTTGATCCTCGAGAACGCCTATCGGTATGCGTTTGAATTTCTGCGCGCGCATAGAGACCGCCTCCCGGCGACCGATGCGGAGCTTGACGCGCTGGAGGCCGAGTGGGACGAGCGGGCTTTCATGCGTTGCATCCTGCGGGGGCGGCTCCTGGCTCGCAGCGGCAAACGTGATCTTGCAGCGAAGGCTTTCAAAGAAGCACTGGCGTTTAGGCATAGCCCGCGCTCGGGAGCTATCGCGCGATTGGCGGCGGCGTTGGCGGGCGCGGGCTTGCACGTTGAGCCCATCTACAAGGCCACGGGGCGTGTCGATTTGGATGAAGCGATTACCCTCAACACGGGCGATCGGATCGTGAGCGAGGATGACATGAAGCGCGAGCGCGTAGTTGGACGCTGGCGCCCCTAGACGACGTGTTCCTGGCGGCTGCGCTTTGCGGCGGCAGGATCGAAATGGCGCTCTATCAGAATGTAGAAGAGCCAAGCGGTTAGCAAACAAGCTGGCACTCCAAAGATCGCCAGAAGCTTGAACTGCTCCCACTCCGGCAGCCACATCGGACGAATCGTGTACTGCCACGCAAGCTGCAGGATCGGCATGTGCATCAGGTACAGGCTATAGGAGAACGCTCCAATCTGGAGCAATGGCCTCGTGCATAGCAGACCATTCACCCTTCGATCTCCAAAGCAGCCTGCGAGAAGGACGCATAGGGCGGCCAGACCAACCACGATATCGTAGATGGGGAACCAGGGCATAGCCGTCATCAAGCTGATCGTTCTCAGATGGAAGCCGAGCGCGGCCAAGAGCAACACGGACACCAACGCCCAAGGCACTTTCGACAGCCTCTTGACCCATGTAGGGTTATGCGCGAGATAGGCGGCCAAGAACCCCAGTGCGAACATCGCATAGAACTGACCGCTTAGGAGAATGTAAGGCGTGTTTGCGGTGTAGTAGGCGACCGCATAGCCGACAAGAGTGGCGGCAAGGGTTGCCCACCATACGCCAAAGCGCAACCATAAAACGACAAGCAGAGGAAAGACAAGGTAGATCTGCCACTCGACCGCGATTGACCAATAGACGCCGTTGATCGAGCTGCCTGGCACGACGTTGTTGAGCATCAGGAACGCATAGCCCACTCGGCCCCAGTTGATCGTCGCGTTGCCGTCCCAATGCGTCCCGGTCCTCTCGCCGATGAGGGTGAGAATGAGGATCCCTATGACGACCATCGAAGCGTAATAGGGAGGGATGATCCTTCGGGCCCTGCGGCTATAGAAGTTCCATGCGCCCTTCCAGCCTTCCGCACCTTTTCTGGCGATGGGCAGCCCAAGGCAAAAGCCCGAGATGACGATGAAGAACGTCACCGGAAAGTGCCCGTAGGAAAGCCAGGTGGTAAGGCTCTCGGGCCAGCCCTTCTCCGGATATTCCTTGTAGTAGACCGGCCAGATGATCAGCCACGCGTGGTGGAGAACGACGAACAGCGCGGCCAAAGCTCGGAGCCCGTCGACGAATTCGATCCGAACGGGAGTTGCAGAGAGCGAGGGGGCCGCGCTCGGTTCCACCAGAGGCCGGGGAGCGGTGATCAGAGCCCTTTCAGCTTACAACGTAAGCGCACCCAAGGCCACATGCGTCAAAATGACCTGTCCATGAAGTCCGCTGCACCTCCCCGCCTCGCAATTGTCGGCGGTGGCTTCAGCGGCACGATGACTGCCGTGCACCTCTTAAAGTCGGCGCGAGGGCCCCTGGATCTCCACATGGTGGAGCGCAAGCCTGCGTGGGGTCGAGGCGTGGCTTACGGCACACGCTACGGTAGCCATTTGTTGAACGTGCCGGCCGCGAAGATGAGCGCGTTTCCTAGCGATCCAGACCACTTCTTCCGATGGCTTCAAGCACACCCAGAGCTATTGAGCGCGCCTCCCCAGCCCGGCATGTTTGCTCCGCGAAAGGTGTACGGTGCGTACATCCAGTCGCTGCTTGCGGAGGCGGAGGCGCAGGCTCCTGTGGAAGTCCAGGTTACGCAGTGGACCGATGAGGCGATCGACTTACACGTGGTCGACGATCATGGCCGTTTGGTGCTGGAGAGCGGCGCCACAATCGACGTCGATACGGTGATCCTCGCTATCGGCAACTTTCCTCCGGGGCACCCCCACCTAGCCGACCGCGGCTTTTTCGCGAGCGATCGTTACGTGGGCGATCCGTGGGTGAAAGGCAACTTGGATGCGGTGAAGCCGGACGACTCTGTGTTGTTGATCGGGTCCGGGCTGACCGCTCTCGATCTCGTGCTCGGCATGCGTGAGAGAGGCCACCAGGGCGAGGTCCACATGCTTTCCCGCCGTGGCCAGCTTCCTCAACGGCATCAGCCGAGCGAGGCGTATCCGCCCTATCTCGACGGCGAGCTGCCTCGCACTATCCGGGAGCTTGTTAAGCGCGTGCGGGCTGAGCTGGCCTGGGCGGCGCAGAAGGGAGTCGATTGGCGGCCCGTGCTAGATGCGTTGCGTCCGCGGACGCAAGAGATCTGGCGCGCCCTTCCGCTGAGGGAGCAACGCCGATTCTTGGACCACGTGCGGCCGTATTGGGAAGTGCATCGGCACCGCATGCCGCCGGACGCGGCAGCCTTGGGCGAGGAAATGCTCGCGTCGGGCCGGCTGCATTTGCATTCTGCTCGACTCCTCTCGATGGAGGAGAAGGGTGACGCGGTGGCAGTCCGCTTTAGGACGCGAGGCGCCGAAGAGGAGAAGACCATTTCCGTGCAGCGAGTGATCAATTGCACGGGCCCGGAGTGCGACTATCGCCGCATGCGCCATCCGTTGGCGGCCAGCTTGCTGGGGCAGGGTCTGGTCCGGCCCGACGATTTGGCCTTGGGATTGGACACGGATTCTCGAGGGGCGCTAGTGGACGCGGAAGGGAACGTGTCGGGGCTCCTGTACACGCTCGGCCCGTTGCGCAAGGGCACTTTGTGGGAAACCACGGCCGTGCCGGAGATCCGGGTGCAGGCGGAGCAGTTGGCGAGCGAACTCTTGACGCGGCAAGCGGTCGGAGTGTAGGAATCTAGCAGCTGAACTTGCTCACGGCCGTTTGCCGCTCTTTAGGCACTGAAGCGCAACCTCGCATTGCGTGCGGCCGAGGAAAAAGTCCCTGAATTGAATCAGGGTCTCGAGGTTGTCATCATTCGCATTAGCTGCCTCTCGCAAGGGTGCAGGGTCGAATGTGACATGTCGTGTGATGAGTTCTCTGCCTGCATAGCCGCGGACTTCGAGGCTCGTGTTCGTAAGCGCGTCAAGCAAGTAGCGGTTCGAGTACGCAGGCTCAATCCACGTCAGAGCACGCACGGTGGCTACCCGAACTTCAAAGCTGGCATTGCTTAGATACGGCGCAATTGTTGGCACCTCGTCGTTCATCCCAGCCTTTGCGACGGCCATGATCACCGGGATCCGTACTTTCTCATCGGAGCTCTTGAGAAGGTAGCGGAATAGGCCGCGGTCGCGGCGGATCGCTCGCTGTAGCGCACGACTGAACGCGTCTGGCCGAGTTATGGCACTGGCGCACGCCCCCCGCGGCTGGATGTATGACCTCCTCGCTAGTGTCAGCGCTGTCGATCTAGAGCCGGTCAGAGCCAAGCTTCGTTCCATGAGGGTGGGCTCGATGTCGTACTTCGAGCGGATCGGCAGCCCGAGAACAACTAGAACGCCTACGACCATGAGGCCCAGCCATATCCAAAGCCAACTTGGAATCTTCACTACTACCCTGAGTGTAAGGCACTTTTAGAACTACCAGAGGTCCAGCCAAGCTGGCGGTTCAAGATCTACATTGAGGGCGCAACAACTGGCATCGTCGATCGAGGTGTCGCGAAGGTAGGCTTTTGAGGTGACCGCCCCCACAAAAGTCGACCTCGAAACCCTTGCTATCAACACGATTCGAGGCTTGGCCATGGACGCCGTGCAGGCGGCCAACAGCGGCCATCCGGGCATGCCGATGGGCGCCGCTCCGATGGCTTACGCGCTCTGGACGCGGCACCTACGCCACAACCCCAAAGATCCCAAGTGGTTCAACCGCGACCGGTTTGTGCTATCCGCCGGCCATGGGTCGATGCTCCTCTACGCGCTCCTGCACTTGAGCGGATACGACTTGCCGCTTGCGGAAATCAAGAACTTCCGACAGCTGCATAGCAAGACGCCGGGGCACCCGGAGAACTTCGTCACGCAAGGGGTGGAGGTCACGACCGGTCCGCTCGGCCAGGGTTTTGCGACGAGCGTGGGTTTTGCGATTGCCGAGAAGTTCTTAGCTGCCACTTTCAACCGGCCGGGCCACGCGATCATCGATCATTACACCTACGGCATTTGCTCGGACGGCGATCTCATGGAGGGCGTGACCAATGAAGCGGCTTCACTTGCCGGCCATCTGGCGCTTGGCAAGCTGATCTACCTCTACGACAGCAATCAGATCACGATCGATGGCAGCACGGACTTAGCCTTCACCGAGGACGTGGGCGTGCGGTTCAGGGGCCTCGGTTGGCACGTGCAAGACGTGGACGGAATGAACGTGATGGCGGTCGATCTTGCCTTGCGGCAAGCGCAGCAGGAGACCAGCCGGCCCTCGTTGATCATCTGCAAGACGGTGATCGGCTACGGCAGCCCGAACAAAGCGGGATCCTCCAAGTCTCACGGCGCCGCGCTCGGCGAGGAAGAGGTGCGGCTGTCGAAAGAGAAGCTTGGCATTCCCGAGGAGCCCAAGTTCTACGTTCCCGACGAGGCGCTTCAGGAGTTTCGGAAGGCGATCGACAAAGGGGCGGGGCTGGAGAAGGAGTGGCGGGCCGCGCTTGCCGCTTACGAAGCGGAATATCCGGAAGACGCGAAGGCCTTGCGCAAGGCTATCGCGGGCGAGTACGGCACGGAGTGGATCAAGGCGCTGCCGGTTATCAACGAGAAGGTGGCAACGCGGGTGGCGAGCGGTCGAGCACTAAACGCGATCGCCGCGCACATTCCAACATTGATCGGCGGCAGCGCGGACCTCGCCGAGAGCAACAACACACACATCAAGGACGCCGGCGACTTTCAGGCAGACAGCCCGGGCGGACGGAACATCAACTTCGGCGTGCGGGAGCACGCCATGGCGGCGGCGGTGAACGGGATCACGCTGCACGGAGGCGCCCGGGCGTTTGGCGCCTCGTTCCTGATCTTTACGGACTACGCGCGGCCCGCCATTCGCCTTTCCGCGCTCATGGGTTGCCCATCTATTTTTGTCTTCACGCACGATTCTATAGGTCTGGGCGAAGACGGCCCGACGCACCAGCCCATTGAGCACCTCGCTTCGTTGAGAGCGATGCCGAACATGAATCTCATGCGACCGGCGGATGGCAACGAGACGGTGGCGTGTTGGAAGGTCGCGATGCAAACGCATGATCATCCTTGCCTCCTGGCTCTGACCCGGCAAGCCCTTCCGCCGTTGACACCGGAGGACGTCCAGCACCACCCCGCCGAAAAGGGCGCGTACGTTTTGCAGGAGGCATCGGACGGCGCGGCCAAACTCATTGTGGTAGCCACGGGCAGCGAAGTCTCGGTTGCAATGGCCGCGTGGGAGCTGCTCGAAAAGCAGGGAACACCCACTCGCGTTGTGAGCATGCCGAGCTGGTTCCTGTTCGAGCGGCAGACACCCGACTACCGGTTGGGCGTATTGCCTCGGGATATCCCGACCGTTTCCGTGGAGGCGGCCTCGCCATTTGGATGGGAGCGCTATGCCCAAGCGCATGTGGCGATGTACGGATACGGCGCGTCAGCGCCCGGCGACGTGTTGATGCGGGAGTTCGGCTTCACGCCTGAGCACGTGGTCGAGGTTGCGACTACGCTCCTGAATATGAAGTCGGCGACTTAGCGAATTCGTTGCGTGCGAGTCGCAGGCCCAATAGTTGCACACTGTTCAGTGACCGATGCTCTATGAGTTGAGCCCGACGGCCATTGACCTCGACGTACACCAATTGCTCGCCCCTTATTACCTCGTACCAAGTGTGATGCCATCCGGGAGGATCCCAAACGTGTTCACGAACCGTCTTCCATCTCCATCCGTCCTCAACCGGAAAT
>JAXDKF010000253.1:0-3803 GCA_034667265.1 Fimbriimonadaceae bacterium | reverse complement strand
CACAGGGGCGTTCCGGGTCGTTGACACTTTTCAGCTCGGTCCCGCCACGATCAAGGACACGGACTTTGCCGAGCTCGACCTCGGAAGCATCGGCGATCTGTTTGGCATCAAGCTGGCGGGGATCGTCGGCTTCGATTTCTTCCGGCGGACGGTAATCGACATCGATCTCGACGCGCCGACCATCGCCATCCACGATCCAGCTTCCTTCACGTTGGGTAGCGGCGAATGGACGCCGCTAAAGTTCAGCTCCGGCAACCCTGTTGTCGAGGCCACTCTCGAGGGAGATCGCAAAGGCTGGTTCCGCCTCGACACCGGCGCGAACGGGACGGTCGTGTTTCACTCCCCGTTCGTTCTGGAGCACAAGCTGCTCGACAACAGGGAGACCACGACCTCGGGAAGCATGGGCGTAGGCGGCGTGTCCGCTACCAAAACAGGGACGATTGAATGGTTTGAGCTTAGCGGTCACCGCTTCGCGAATCCAACGGTTTCTTTCTCGCAGGCCACCGTTGGGGCGTTTGCCAACAAGCACTTGGCGGGCAACATCGGCCAGGAGTTCATGAAGCCGTTCACCATCGTGTTCGACTTTGGCGGGTCGCGTGTTGGATTGATTCCGAAGAAGAGCTAGCTGTCCGGTACGGACAACGGGTGAGGGATCACCCGCCGTCCCTCTGCCCTCCGGGGCCTCCGCGTGAATTCCCAATGTAAGCTCCCCGAGGCATGGAGATCCTGCCCCCATTGCACCTTTCCCTCGACGCGCTAGCCGATGACCTGACCGCCTGCTTCGAGGGCTACATCATGCCCGTGCAGTTCACGTCCCAACTGCTCGCGGGGATGATACGCGTCGATTCCATCGATCTCGCGAGCAGCTATGTGGGGGTAGAAGGCGATCGGGTGATCGGCGCTATCCTAGTCGCCCGCAGGGACAAGGTCTCACGCATCGCGGCGATGGGGATCGTCGCATCCGCCCGGCGGCAAGGCCTGGGCAAGAAGATGCTTTACCAAGCCATAGAGGACTGCAAAGGGCGCGGAGACCGGCGGCTCGTACTCGAGGTCATCGAACAGAACCCTGCCGCGATCTTCCTCTACGAATCGGTAAGGTTCACCATCGAGTGGCGATTGCTCGGTTTCAACACGACGCTTCGGGCGACACCACACGCGGCCGAGCTCCAGGATGCATCGCTTCAGGAGGTCGCCGCCGCCATCCGTACAGGCGGGGACGCAGCTGCTTCGTGGTCGATGTCTGCCGCAAGCGTGGAACAGATGGCGCTGCCCAACTTCGGCGCCCGATGCGGCGATGCGTATGGCGTGCTCGGCCTCGCGGGAGAGGAGGTCCTAGGCTGTCGCAGCATGGGATTCGCCGCCAAACCCAACGTGGAATCGGCGAAGCAATGGATAGCTGCCCTGGCCACTAAATACCCGGGCCGGAAACTAAGGATGCCTGCCTTCTTTCCAGAGCCTGTGTTTGGCGAGCCGCTGACCGGCGCAGGGATGGAGCGCGATGAGATCAGCCAGTTCCAGATGGCGATGCGCCTCCGAGACTAATCCTCGTTGCACTCGGCCTGGCCGAGCTTCTTGCAAAGTCTTGCGAGCTCCGCCTGCTCATCGGCCGTCAACGTGGAGACCGCCCTCACGAGGCGCTCGACGTGCCCGGGCCAGATCTTCGCAAAGATGTCGCGACCCTTCTTCGTGATGTCCACGTAGATCACCCGCCGGTCCTTGTCGCATCTACGCCGCTCCACCAGCCCAGACCGTTCCATCGTGTCGACGACGCTGGTCATATTGTTAGGGCTTTTGAGGTGCTTCTTGGCGATATCCCCCAGGGTGAGGGGGCCCAAGTGGTAAAGCACATCCAAGACGCCGAACTGAGAGTGGGACAAGCCGGCAGCCACGATCTCACACGAAACTTTGTTGCCCAGAGCCTGGGTCGCTCGTGCCAACGTGATGGTCAGGTCAAGAGCTTGTCGCTCTTCCTCGGTTCCTTTGTGCTTCGTCGGCATCGATATCCCTATTGGAATATACGTTACTGACTATGGGTTGCATCGCGTCGCTGGGCCTGATGCACGCCGTCCTGGTGCCAGAACCTGCATTACCGAAGCAAATACACCGAGAAATACTTCACCTTCCTGACGAGCTCCCCGCCATGTACAGCCCGTCCGTTCCGGGTGAAGACCAAGGACGGCCTCGGCGCCTCGTCCAGCTTTTCTGCCTCCACCAAGTCCCCATCCACATAGAAGGATAACGACGGCAGGCTCGTCTCTTGGAGCTTCCGCTTCCCGGTTCCGAGGTCCTTCTGCCGCCGCGGCAATTGGTACACGACCACCGGCAGGTCGCTAGAGCGAAGCCACAGGGCCAAAGCGTGCGCTTCGGCTTGTCCAGAATGCACGTACCACAACCCGAACCCAAGCTGTGCGATGACGCCGACCGCGACGAGCCACCCTACAGTCATCAAGAGCTTGGGCCGGAGCTGCTCCCTCGAGAGCCCCTGCCACTTCTGCGCAAAGTAGCTGCCGATGAGGATCGCGAGTGGCGGACAGCAGGGAAGAACGTAGTGTTGCAACTTGGCGCTGCTGATCGTGAAGAACACGAACACGATGGCCGTCCAGACAAGCAGAAACGCCCGTAACTCCCGTGCACGCGTGTTCGGTTGGCCAGAGGCTTCCGCGACCGGCGCGCGCAGAACGCCGGGTAACCACAGGATCCACGGAAACATGCCGAGCAGCAGCACGACGACATAGAAAATCAGTCCCAGTGGGAACGGCACGCGATGAGCTTGGTCGCCGCCTGTGAACCGCCCGAGGTTCTGCTTGATGAGGAACTCGTCCACAAATGCCTGCCCATTAGCGAGATAAGCAGGCACGTACCACGACGCGATGACCGCGACGAGAATGAACGTGCCCAGAAACCAAGAGGCACCTCCTCGCCTTCCCGTACTCTCGACCGCCGGCTCGATCCCGGATGAGCGCGTAAGAGCGAGATCGGGACCCGCTTCCTCGTGAAATCCACCCTCGGTCTCCGGCGCATCCCCTCCGCGCCTCCGCGTACTCTGCGCCTCCGCGTGAGATCTGGGATCTGCGACCTCCGCTTCCTCTGCGATCCCCGGCGTGAAACGACTCCTCGCAACCAGGTGGTAAACGACAACGATAAGCCCGAACAGAATGAGCGCTACCGGGCCCTTCGCCAGCACCGCAAGACCAAGGCAAACAGCCGTCACCAAGCGCCATCGCGCGTCAGCAACCAGCGACTCCCAATAGGTGAGCATCGCCGCCGTGAAGAACAACACGAGCAGCGAGTCGGTCATCATCATCCGCCCCAGCGACACCACCAAGAGGCTGCTCGCCAGCACAAAGAGGCTCATCACGGCTGCCAACCCGCCCAGATGCCGGCGAACGAACCACGCGACCAACGTATAGAGTCCCACGGTCGCCATCACGCTGGGCAGCCGCGGCCCTACATCGGGCCCAAAGACCATGACTGCCGGCTTCGCAAGCCAATAAATGAGGATCGGCTTCTCGAACCACGCGTGGCCGTTTAGAGTGGGCGTGATCCACTCGTGATGCCGGATCATGGATCCGGTTACGGCCGCGTAAAAGCCCTCGTCGAGGTCGAACAGGCCGTACGTCCACCACCCCAGGAGCGGCGCCGACGCAAGCAGAACCAGCAGCACCCACCTGACCCGTGAATTGCGAACGAACGAGAGGTCGGTGCTCACCGCATCAGATTATGTCGGCCCTACGTAGGATCGCCTTCCAGGCGATCACTCGGTTCGCGTTTGGCTAGACGAATGCTCACTACCTAGCCAGGAC
>JAXDKF010000252.1:0-7621 GCA_034667265.1 Fimbriimonadaceae bacterium | reverse complement strand
CCGTTTGTGTTAACTCGGTGCGTCTTCCAGAAGCAAGAGACCGGGTTGGAGAAGTGCCGACCGCGGTGGAATGGCATGAGGCGACTGCTCAAATCCCGGATTTCCTAGAGGGCCATCTCGATGAAGCGATGGCGGAAGGCGTCGCCTGGAAGTTTGCGCCGCTCCGCTACTTTCCCGACCTCTATGAGCTCTCGCTGGACAACGACTGCATTCTCTGGTCTTTGCCCGCGGCGCTTCGCGAGTGGTGGCATGAGGAAGGCACGGCGCAATGTCTTGTGGCCGAGGATGTCGCCCCGGCGTTCGGCCAGTTCTCGCGGCTTTGCGGTACGGCGCCGCGCAACGGCGGGATCCGCGGCCTGCCTCCGATACATCTTTATGATCATGCCGACGCCATGAGGGCCGTGCTGGCCAATTACCCTGTGACCCTCAAGTCCGAGCTCGACGAACAAGGGCTGCAGACAGCCGCGATTCTGCGACATGGACCACCGCTCGTCGTGACCGTAAAGGAGGTCAGCATCTGCTCACCTTGGCCGCCGCACGTTCGAGAGCTGGGCTCTTGCGGGGCTCACTTCTGCGGCCTGAATGCACGACGGCTCTCCTGGGAATGGGAAGGGCGAAACGCCGTTGAGCTCACCTATGAACACTGGGATGCGGTCAAGGGGTTTATCGAGAGCAAGATCATGTCGGGTCAGGTCTCGTTGAGGTAAGCACCGTCTCCAATGACCACCGTTCTCCTGATCCGCCACGGCGACCATGACCTTCTTAATCGGGCCATCGCCGGGCGGATGCCAAGCGTGCACCTGAACGCTTCCGGCATAGAACAGGTGGAGAAGCTCGCCGGGACGCTCAGTTCGCTCCCGATCCGAGCCGTGTTCACGAGTCCCCTGGAGCGAGCCCTCGAGTCCGCAGAGCCCTTGGCGAAGCACCTTAGCTTGGAGCTGCAGGTCAGCGATCAGATATCGGAAGTCGATTTCGGCGAGTGGACCGGCTGGACCTTCCACCAACTGCATGGCAATCCGGAATGGAAGCGCTTCAACGAGTATCGGAGCGGATCCAGGGTGCCCGGAGGAGAGAGCATGCAGGAGATCCAGGCGCGAATGATGGACTTCTTGGAGCGCATGCGCGTGGAGTATCCCGACGCCGTGGTTGCAGCGTTTGGGCACGGGGATCCCATCAAGATGGCGCTGATGCATTGCTTAGCCGTACCAATCGATTTTCTGCATCGCATTGAGATCAGCACAGGCTCGGTCAGCGCCATCCAGGTCAGCGAGGCTCCCGCGCGTGTGCTTTGCCTGAACTGGACGCCGGGCCTACCGACCATCGAGGGACGCTAGAGCTGTGAGCCGCCCGCGATTGTCCGCGGAAGCTTGGGCGAGGCGTCGGCGCTCGTCGTCATCGTCCGTTTGCGAGAGGCAAAGCTCGGCGAGGCCGAGCTTAAATGCGCTGTAGGCGAGCACGTTGAACTCGAGAACTCGCGCGGGGATAGCGATTCCGGAGTTCAGTATGTAGGCGTCGAGCAGGTCGGCTGTTTCCTCCGCCCCCAAGCGCCACTCGACGGCGACCCCGGCCAAGTCCCACACGATCGATTGCGATCCAACAAACGTGTGGTCGCGCGTTGGCTTGCAGGACGGCTTTACGATTCCCGCCGGTGAGCGGATCCACTCGTGCGGCGCCATGCGCCCGTCGCCTGAGCTAGGAAGGGACTCAGGTAGTAGGCGGCGTGCCTCGCACGCCAACACGCGGGCCATCTGAGCCGCTGACGGTCCGAGTGCCTCCGCAACGTTGACCTCCACGATCCGCGTTAACCGCTCGAAAGACCCCATCTCGACTGCTGGTCCAGCAGCCGAGGCGATGTGTTCAACAATCAGGTCGCGGATGCACGGACTCCAATCGGAGGCGCGCAACGGCGAACCCGCAATCCAAGCCCGTGCCGTATAGCCGAGCGCGTCGGCTTCCTGGTCCAGACCCGTGTACTTCCAAAGAAGTGCATCGCCCGATTCCGAGACACAAAGAAATTTGGCTTTCTCGAATGGCCCGAACACGGCCGGCCAAAGGGATGGGTCGGAATAGGCGCGCTCTCGCCAAGCTCCCGCGCCAAGATCCGCTACGTCCACGATCGGGCTACCCAGGATAGCCTTCGACAGCAAGGCTAGGATTTCTTGTGGCCCTCTTCCATCCCACTGCGGTGCGGCCGTGTAGCGCTTCGTAGATTTCCAGATGGACCGCGTGGCGCCGCTAGCGGCCGATCCCGGCTCACCCGAGTGGCCGGGCAGAAAGGCGATCTGCCCAGGGTCATAGCCCGTCGCCACCAAGGCTGTAACCACGGATGCCATGGAAGAGCCAGACAGCCCCGGCCCTTCATCGACTATCAACACCCAATCCGCGAGAGTCTCGCAGGGGATGTCCACCTCGCGTTGAAACGGCTGGCCCTCTGGCCTGACCGTTAGCCGCCACTCCTCGCGCCCCTGAGCTCGCAACGCGTTGCAGGCTACGGAACATAGAGTCGTACCAATGCTGCGGATTCCGATCACCAAAGCTGAGCCGCGAGGATGGTCCATCGCCCAAGCGGAAGCGGCCGCCGCGTATTGCTCCGGATACAGGCCATAGAACGCAAAGCCCTCTGGCACCTTCGCGGTTACGGTGACCTCGTCCCAGGCGCGAAGAGGAGCGGTTAGACCGTAGGCGAGTTCAACGTCTGCTCCCTCGAGCTCCCCAATAAAGGCCGCAGCCAGACTGTCCGTTAGTGCCCTGGCACGCCCTACTGTTTCGGTCAGGCCGGCGTCTTCCAGAGCCTGCTCGATCTCACCGGCCCGAATGAGCGCCGTCCGAACCGCGTCCAGCCGCGCCAGACCGGCCAATCCCGCGGCTCTCGAAACCAGGTCCTCAACATCGTCAAGCAAGCAGCCGAGAGGAACGGTCCGGCTGGGGTCTCCATAGACCAACACGCTATCCAGACCCCCGCCCGGCGGCCATTGTTCGAACGAAGTTTTGCGGAGCAACGCGGGCAGCGGGACTGTCAAACGCAATGACAGTTTGTGTTCGAAAGGAGAGAACGGAATGGCACAGCGAACGTTGACCGATTGCAACGAGATCAGGCAGTGGGCAGAGGAGCGAGACGCCACCCCTAGCTGCGTTCTTGGCACTGGCGGAGGCGAGGACCCGGGAATGCTCCGCCTGGACTTTCCCGGCTATTCGGGCGAAGGCAAACTCCAGCCCATCGATTGGGAGGAATGGTGCCAGAAGTTCGAGGAGAATGACCTGGCGTTGATCGTGGAGGACACCACGGCGAACGGCAAGAAGAGCAACTTCAACAAGATCGTGAGTCGAAGCACGGCCGAGGAAAAGAGCGGCCATAGCAAGTCGGGCTCATCAGGCAGCAAGTCCAAATCGAAGTCTTCCGAGACCAAGAAGAGCGGCAGCCGTTAGCTCGCGCGAGCGACGCCCGAGAGCAGGTCTCGGGCGTTCTTCCTCGCGCTTTCGGTGACGAGCTCGCCCGCCAGCATGCGCGCGATCTCTTCGATGCGCTCCTTTGGCTTGAGGAGCCGGACCTGCGTCACCACCCGGCCGGCTTTCTCGATCTTCTCGATGCGGTAATGGGTGGTGGCGCGGCTCGCGATTTGGGGCAAGTGGCTGATGACCACCACCTGATAGTGCTGTGCCAGCTCTTCCAACTTGCTGCCGAGCACGGCTGCCACCCGGCCGCTCAGTCCCGCGTCCACTTCGTCGAAAATGAGAGTCGGCACCCCGGCTTTGCCCGCAAGCACCGTCTTAATGCCGAGCATCACGCGTGAGATCTCGCCCCCACTTGCGATCTTTGCCAAGGGCCTTGGCACCTCTCCCGCGTTGGCACTGAAGAAGAATTCCACCTTGTCTGCGCCGTCATTACAGGGCGTTTTCGTCGCCACGCGCACCTGGAACACCGCCCGATCCATCGCGAGGTCCTGGAGCTCCTTCTCGACCAGCGCGGCAAACTCATCCGCCCGCTCGTGGCGCAGGAGAGATAGATCCGCGCAGTGGCCAACAAGCTCGTTGTCGGCAGCGGCGGCAACGTCGGCCAAGTTCGCCTCGTTGGTTTCCGCGTCTTGAAGCTCGTCAAGCTCTGTTCTGGCTCGCTCGAGAAACGCAAGGACGGCGAACTCGTTCTCACCATACTTACGACGCAGGCGCTTAAGCGAGTCGATGCGGCCCGCTACTTCCTCCAATACCGCAGGATCGGATTCGATTCCATCCGCGTAGCTCCGCAGGCTGTGCGATCCCTCTTCCAAGGAATACAGCGCCGCCATCAGAGGCTCCAACACGGATGCGATGTCGGGGTCAAATTTGTGCGCGTCGTCCAGCGTTTTGACTGCCGAGCCGAGATTCTCCACGGCACAGCCTTCTTTCTCCTGAAGCAGTTGGAGCGCAGCGAACGCTGCCGTGGCAAGACGTTCGGAATTGCGGAGCTTGACCAACTGCGCGTCTAGCTCCTCCAGCTCACCAACTTGCGGATTCGCATCCTCGATCTCGTTCACTTGGAATCGGAGGAGGTCGAGCCGATGCTCCCGGTCTCGCATCGAAGCCTGAAGGATATTGAGTCTGCGCCTGGCCTCTTCCGCGGCTGCATAGGCTTGTGCGATCTTGCCCAGGAGGTCCAGCGCGGGCTTGCCGATCCAGAGATCGAGATAGCCAAGATGGCGCTCGGCGTCCAAAAGGCTCTGATGGGCGTGCTGGCCGTGAAGGTCCACGAGCAGCGATCCAATCTGTTTCAGTGCGGAGATGGGGGTGAGCTTGCCGCCGATCCTAGACTGCGACCGGCCCTCCGCAAACACCTCACGCTGGATGAAGAGGCTGGAGTCGTCTAGGCTGATCCCCTCTTCTTGACAGCGCTTGACTAGAGCCGGCTGAGTGGAAAGATCGATGACCACGGAAACGTTGGCCCGAGGAGCGCCGGTACGGACGAGCTCGGTATCTGCCCGCTCCCCTAACGCTAGTTCCAAAGCGTCGACCAGCAGCGATTTGCCCGCGCCGGTCTCGCCGGTAAGCACGGTGAAGCCCGGACCAAGGCTGATCTGAGCCTTTTCTATGATCGCGAGGTTTTCTACCGATAGCTCAAGAATCATCTGCGCCTACAGTAAACACGGTTCAAAAAGCAGATTAGCCGCGAATCGCATTGGCTCGCGGCTAATTCCATTCCGGCATCGGGCGATCCCCGAATAACTTACTTGCTCTTGTCTTTAAAGCCAGGCAGGCGGCGACCCTTGTAGTAGCCGTCTGGTGTAGCGGAATGGCGAAGCTTGAACGGCTCCAGGCTCTGTTGCTTGCTGAGCTCGATCTCGGGCATCGTGGCAACGTAGTGCGTGCGCCGGAGGGCCGTCCGGGAGTGCGAATGGCGGCGTTTTGGGTTGGGCATTACTTCTTCTCTCTGTGCAGCGTGTGCTTGCGGAGCCTCGGGTTGTACTTCATCAGCTCCAGGCGCTCGGTCGTGTTTCGACGGTTCTTGGTCGTCGTGTAATAGTTCTTGCCGTCTTCGGTACACACGATCCGAATGGGTTCACGGGCTTCCGATTTCTTAGCCATGGGAAATCCTATCGTAGCCGCGTGGGCGGGCCGATGCGGTCTACGGAACTCCCATTATGACCTACCCGGGGGCAGCTTGGCAAGCTTGGTAGCTTCAGGCGACTGGCGATCGGCGACGAGCGATCGGAACAGGCGAATCGCGGAACCTCCCAAGCTCAACGACGTAGGCTACGGGTCGATCCCTATGGCCCGTCGCCTTTCGCCGATCGCCAGGTTCCCCCTTGCTGTACACTCGCTTTTACGCGCCCGGGTGGCGGAATGGTAGACGCAGCGGACTTAAAATCCGTTGGCCGCGAGGCCATGCGGGTTCGAGTCCCGCCCCGGGTACCTAGCCCCGGAGCTCGCATGCTTCAGGTTCGCGGGAAAACAAAGGCCGTTCTGGGGTTTTCCTGGGAGGCACCGGACGTCCTTCTTCTCTGAGACACCCGATGCCCCCACGCGTATTGGTGACCGGTTTTGGACCCTTCGAGGGATTCCCCAACAACCCCTCTGCCGAGCTGGCAAAGCGGTGCGGCGCCCGGTTTGAGATCGTCGAGGTGGCTTATGCGACAACGCGTGAGTTCCTTCAGGGTCTGGATCCCGGCCGATTTGACGTGCTACTGCACATGGGAGTGCACCACAAAGCAACCCAGATGCACCTTGAAGTGCTTGCCCACAACCAGGTTCTCTCGCGGCCCGACGTGCGAGGTCTGGAGATAGCGGGAGGACAGGTGCGAAAGGGCTCCCCCGCGATCCAAGCCGGCACGCTTTGGCCAAGCCTCGAGTTGGAGTCATTTTTGCGGGATGAGCCTGCCGTTCTCAGCTATCACGCCGGTACGTATCTCTGCAACTTCATTTATTTCGAGTCGCTGTGCCGCTTCCCGGACAAGCGCGTGGGCTTTCTGCACGTCCCGAGTGAGAACGCCATGTCCCTCGATACTCAAGAGAAGACGCTTACGAAGCTAGTGAGGCTGATTGAGGGTTGCCCTTCGGCAAAGCAGCCTGCTGGCGGTCGATGATCGCAGCTACGTTTGGAAGGTCTGAAATCTCGGCAAACTGAGGAATCTGCGCGGCAGACTGGCGGCGCATCGGCAGGTTGGAAGCCCAAGCCGGCACCTGCGTGTTGCCGAAGGTCAAAGTCCCCGACCCGTCCGGACGGACGCTTTTCTGCATGTTGAGCTCGTGATCGATCGGTATGAACTGGCTGCCCCGCTGCGACCCCATCGTTACAAAGATAAGGCGCTGGTCCGTGACTCCGTAATAGGTGCGGCGACGCGTGTTGTAAAGCGTGATGAATCGGCCGAAGATCAACCAGAAGCCGATCGCGCAGAATGGCAAGCCGAAGAGCGGGAAGAAGATGCCCGGGCCGAAGTTCGGCGTCTTCAGGTACATCCCGATCGCCATCGCCTCCCAGAAGAACGCGAAACCGCCCCACATCAGGCTGAACGGGATCATGAACACGTCGGCCACGCTGAGCAGCTTGTTCGGGTTCGGCTGGCCAGTCCACAGGAGCCGCTCACCGGGGCGGAGATCTTCCTGGAATACGGTGTACGGATCAGCGGCGGGATACATGCCTAGTTAGGATTCTAGGTCAATTTACGATCAACCTGTAGTTCGTTGGCGGCTGATTGAGTTTCACGCGGAGGCGCGGAGTACGCGGAGCTTTCCGCTCTACCGGGAAACGTAGCCCCATGAAATGCGTTACGAAGAAGCTCGCCATGATCACGCCCCAGTACGGACCATGCGAGGCTCCTACGACCCGGAACGATTGCCTTGCCTGCGGGGAAATCACCAAGGCTCGAGAAGATCTGTCGACGGCTGCCTAACCGATTCCTTTGTCATGGCCTGGATCCACGAGCGTCCGGAGGGAACGCCCCGGTCGGAATCGGAATGGGCCGCCGCAACGGTCACCGCAACAAAGGTCAGAATCTAGCTCAGCCGTGACTGTACTTGCCGTCCTCGCTTTAGGTTTGCATTCCGCTCCTCTCATCCGGTTGGAGCCCGTTTCCTCCTGTCCTTCGCTCTATGAGCGGATGGGGCTCCAAGCGGTGAAGAAAGGCGCGGACTGGGTTCTGCTTGGAGGCTT
>JAXDKF010000251.1:0-12060 GCA_034667265.1 Fimbriimonadaceae bacterium | reverse complement strand
GGTTAGCCTGCCAGGATATAGCCTTCGGGTATGTCTTGCGGTCGCTTGCTGGCTTCTGTTCGTCGCGCTAATCTTCAACTGGCATCGCGTTGTCGGTTTGTTCAAGGCCCGGGAGGCTGCTCCTTCGGAGATGCCGATCGCGCCGGTACCGGAGCTCGCGTACTCTGAAGCTTCCGGCGCGTAATCCCCACGACGCATCCAAGGGCGTAGACTTGGAGGCGCATGGCGTATCGCGATTTCCAGCATTTCCTCGAAGTCCTCGAGTCAAAGGGCGAGCTCAAGCGAATCAAGGAACCGGTGAGCCCGTATTTGGAGATCACGGAGATCGCGGATCGCGTGATGAAGATGGGTGGCCCAGCGCTGCTGTTTGAGAACGTCGCGGGCGCGCCGCATCGGCTTGGGAGCATCGATCCGGAAAGCGCGGTAATGGGCAAGCCGTCCATCCATCCGGCGGCAGATCCGAAGTGGGGCGCGTCGGCCGGCTTGGTAGGCGCGTTAAGAAGCTCCGGCCAGCTCTCGCGGCAGCAGACCGGCCGCCAGGCGGCGTTCAGCGAGGAGCAGGACATCCGTTTCGAGGCGCCGGTCGCGATCAACACGATGGGATCGCGGCGAAGAATGTCGCTCGCCCTGGGAGTCGAGGATTTCGAGGAACACGCGGAGCGCCTGGAAGCGCTGCTGAAACCGGAGCTGCCCAACGGACCGATCGAAACGCTGAAGATGCTGCCGCAGCTCTTCGGAGAGATCAAGAACGCGCCACCCAAGACGGTTTCGTATGGCGCGGTGCAAGAAGTCGTCATGCAGGACCACGAGGTGGACCTCACCAAGCTTCCTATCCTCACCTGCTGGCCGGAGGACGCTGGGCCGTTCATCACTTTGCCTTTGGTGTTCACGCATGACCCGAACACGGGAAAGCGGAACGTGGGCATGTATCGCATGCAGCTCTACGACAAGAACACGACCGGCATGCACTGGCAGATGCATAAGTCCGGCATGCGCCACATGGAGAACGCCGGCGCGAAGGGCCAGAACATCGAGGTGGCGGTGGCCTTGGGCGGGGATCCTGCTCTAACTTTTTCCGCGATCGCTCCCTTGCCCCCCGGGATCGATGAAATGATGTTCGCGGGCTTCCTTCGGAAGGACAACGTCCGCATGGTGCAGGCGAAGACTGTCGACCTAAAAGTTCCGGCAGACGCGGAGATCATCCTGGAGGGCTACGTCAATCCCGCCGAGCGACGACTCGAGGGTCCATTCGGCGATCACACGGGCTACTACTCGCTTGCGGAGGACTTCCCCGTCTTCCACGTGACCTGCGTGACGCGGCGCAAGAAGCCGATCTATCCGGCGACCATTGTTGGCATCCCACCGATGGAGGACGCATGGATGGGAAAGGCGGTCGAACGTATTTTTCTGCCGCTAATCAAAATGACCGTCCCGGAGCTCGTGGACATGAACCTTCCGGTGGAGGCGTGCTTCCACAACGTGGCTTTCGTCTCGATCCGCAAGAAGTATCCAGGCCACGCCTACAAGGCCATGAACGCGATCTGGGGGCTTGGGGGCCTTGCCTTCACCAAGTTCGTGTTCATCTTCGATGAGGACTGCAACGTGCAGGACTTTGCCGAGGTGCTGTTCCGGATCGGCGCGAACTGCGATCCTGGCCGGGACGCCCTGCCCTCGAGGGGTCCTGTGGACCAGCTCGACCATGCCTCGCAACAGGAGGGCTTTGGCGGCAAGATCGGGTTCGACTGCACGCACAAGTGGCCAGGCGAGAATGGGTTCAGCCGGCCGTTCCCCAAGCTGATTACCATGGCGGACGACGTAAAGCAGCGGATTGATGAAATGTGGCCAAAGCTGGGCTTGTAAACCCCTGATTTGTATCGGGCAGACGGGAGGGCGCGTAGAATGGATTGCGGACTAAAATGCAATAGGGAAACGGGAGCCGGGCGGCTGTGAACTTCTGGGGCCTAGGCGCACGTTAAGCTAGTTGTCGAATGGTTCGCAGGAAGACGTGCGCTCAAGACGCATCATGGTCAGGTTGCGTGCTTTCGGCGCAGGAAAGGCGTAGAGCCCTGTGCGGGTCCAGCAAAGGCCCGATAACTTTTCTAGGCACAAGGTCACTCGCGGCGCGTTAAGCAGAGGGAGAGGAGGATTTATGAGAAAGAGACTGGGTGAGTTTCTCATCACCAACAAACTCATCACGAAGGAGCAGTTGGATCAAGCCAGCGAGCTCCAGAAAGGAACTCCCGCACCCCTTAGCCGCCTGCTCGTCTCCCTTGGATTTCTGACCGAAGAAAAACTTCTTAGCTGCCTTGCCGCCCAGTTCGGGGTATCGCCCTGGAACTTCGCGGAGAATGCGCCCGCTTCCGAAGCGCTCCAGCACCTCCCCGGCACGATCTGCCGGATGTATCAGATTTGCCCAGTCGATCTCCGTGGTGACCTACTGGTCCTCGCCATGCAGAACCCCAACGACCTTGAGGCTATCGATCTCGTCCGAAACCTGACCGGCCTCCGAGTCGAGCCCGTGCTTCCCGACCGCGAGCGTCTCTTGAAGACCATCGAGATGAACTATGGCGGGCACCAGGTCAACGAGACCATCGATACGCTCGTTATCGGTGCATTCAAGGACGCCAGAGGGATCCGCGGGGGCAAAGAGGGACACAACCTCGACGACGAGGAAGACAATTACATCATCTCCCTTGTCAACCAACTCCTTAGCGATGCGATCCGGATGGGAGCCAGCGACGTCCACGTAGAGCCTCGTCTAGACAAGGTCGAGATCCGCTACCGAATCGATGGGCAGCTCCAGAAGGTCCGCGAACTGCCGGGCGATCTGTTGCCGATGGTCGTGACGAGACTGAAGATCATGGCCGAGCTCGACATCGTCGAGTTCCGCGTGCCTCAGGACGGGCGCGTGGCCGCAGTGATCGACGGACGAGACGTCGACATGCGAATTTCGGTCCTTCCCAACCACCACGGGCAGCGCATCGTCATGCGAATTCTTGATAAGTCCGTGTCGCTCAAGACCATGGAGCAGCTCGGGTTCACGGACCGCAACCTCCAGACGTTCCGGACGCTCATCAGAAAGCCCTACGGAATGATCCTGGTGACGGGCCCGACCGGTAGCGGTAAGACCACAACGCTTTACGCCTCGCTGATGGAGCTTCGCAAGATCACGAACAACATCATGACTTGCGAGGATCCGGTCGAATACGAGCTTTCCGGAATCAACCAATCGCAGGTTCACGAGAAGGTCGGCCTAACGTTTTCTGTTCAGCTTCGCGCGATCTTGCGCCAAGACCCGGACATCATCCTCGTCGGTGAGATCCGAGACGGCGAGACCGCGGAAACCGCTTTGCGCGCATCGATGACGGGACACTTGGTCCTCAGCACGCTCCACTGCAACGACTCGCCCAGCGCCGTTCCGCGACTCCTGGACATGGACGTCGATCCGTTCCTGCTGAGCACGTCTTTGATCGGAGTCATGTCACAGCGGCTGCTCCGTGTGCTCTGCCCGCATTGCCGCATCCAGCGCGAGCCCAACGATGAAGAAGCGGCGATCCTGCACCACCACATGGCGGGCATGAGAGAGGATCCGGAATTCGCATTTGCGGTCGATCGCGGGATTCTTCCCTCGATCTTCGAGGCTAAAGGCTGCGCCGCCTGTTCGGGCAAAGGCTACAAAGGCCGGACCTCGGTGCACGAGATCATGGCTGTAACTGGTGAGGTCGCCAAGAAGATCGGCGAGAGAGCGCAAATCGACGAGCTGCGCGCTTCGGCGCACCGCTACGGCTACAAGCCCATGTACGAAGAAGCCATGAAGCTTGTGCTCGAGGGCAAGACGAGCCTCGAGGAAGCCACCCGAGTGGTGTTCTTCGAGAGCGACTTCACAACCCCGGTCACGCCGCATGCCGTCGAAATGAGAAGGGTGGCGGCCGTCTGACGGCGGTTTTTGATATTGAGGTATTGAGGTATTGAGGTGTTAAGGGTTCCGGCCCATACCCAAGACCTGAGCAGATGCGCCTTGGAAGAGGAGCGGCCGCACGATGGAAAACTTGACTGCGTACCAGCGGAAGTTGTTAATCCTGGCCACGATGGCCGCCGTTGGATGCGGCATCCTGACGACCGTCGCTTTTGTAATGGTTCGGGGGATGGAGGCCATGGAGACCAGGTCACCCCATCCTCCCATGCCGTTGGCCCTTATCGTTTTGATGTTTTTCGTCTCGCCGGTCTCCGTTACGCTTTCCGTCGTGATCACTCGATGGAAAAGGAGTCCCAGGTGATATGGCACCACGGCTGCGGCGTTGGCGCGCTAGTCTATTGACCGCCCAGACGCGGTTAGCCAGCGTTCCTTAACACCTTAAAACCCCAATACCCACCAAAGAGAGTGGAGTTGGCCTGTAAGCCGGATTCTGTCTTTGTGTGGCGATTTATCTATGCGGCCAACCCGGAGGGTCCGCGGGCTACGTCATCCCCTCCCTATTTGGCCTTGCTTCCGGCGGGGTTTGCCCGGCCGGCCGGTTACCCGGTCCGCCGGTGAGCTCTTACCTCACCATTTCACCCTTACCGGGGGCACGGTGTTACGGTATTGCGGTCTTACGGTGTTGCGGGAGAAGCTCAAGGCTCCAACACCGTAACACCAGCTAAGCGTAATACCGTAACACCGTGCCCCGGCGGTTTGTTTCTGTTGCACTTTCCGTCGGGTCGCCCCGCCCTGCCTTGCTTGCGCTCGACAGGCGCCGTGCCCTATGAAGTCCGGACTTTCCTCCCCGACGAATCGGGGCCGCCACCCGGCCAACTCCATCTCTATTCTACGTCTCAGGGCGCGAAGGCGCACGGCGCTGGGCACTGGGCGTGCGGGCTGGGCGATCAGGCGGCGGGGAGGGGGCCGGCGGCAACAAGCTGCTTCCGGGCTGGATCTACGGTCAAATTGAGGCCCTCGAGGGTCCGAGCGCCGAGGAGCAGCAGATCGCCATGTTCGGCAAATACGACTTCATCGACGGTGAATCTGCCACCGACCCGCACAATGGCGAATCCAACGCTCCGGGTCACCTGCTGGCCGTTGGCCATGACAAAAGAGAGATCCTTCTTCTCCAGAAGGACGCCAATATGCTCGAGGTCTTCGCGTGGAGCCCAAGTGAACTCGCTTCCAGTGTCCACCAGCATCTTGGGAACCACGATCGTGCGGCTTCGATCGGCAATGTTGGCCAGTTCGCAGGAGGTAGAGAAGGTTCCCATGCCGTCTAGTCTCGATTATAGAGGAACCCTACGTTCCCGGACCCGAACGGGAGACTTCGGAGCAAGCGTAAACTTCCATGGTGGCTCTGAAGAATTCGAATACGCTTGCCGTCCGCGACCTCGGCCAGATGGCGTACGGTCCAGCGGCGGAGCTTCAGAGGCAGGTACTTGAAGAGGTGGCGTCCGGCGGGCCCGACACATTGTTGCTCGTGGAACATGAGCCGGTTTTGACCCTCGGCGCGGGATTCCACGAGGAGAATCTACTCTTCACGCCGGAGCAATACCAGGCGAAGGGCATCGAAGTAGCCAGGACTGACCGCGGGGGGGACGTGACGTACCACGGCCCAAGCCAACTCGTCGCCTATCCGATCTTCGATCTCAAGCGCCATGGCCAAGACTTGCACAAATGGCTGCGAGATCTGGAGGAAGTCGTGATCGTGGCGCTCGCCGGCTTTGGCCTGCAAGGATATCGCTTCCCACCGCACACCGGCGTGTGGATGAACGACCGGAAGATCTGCGCCATCGGCATCAAGGTGAAGCGCTGGGTATCCATGCACGGCATCGCCCTCAACTGCAGCAACGACCTCGCCGCCTTCGACCTGATCGTTCCCTGCGGAATCAAGGACCATGGCGTGACCAGCTTGAGCCAAGAGCTCGGGCGAGAGGTTTGCGTTGACGAAGCAAAGCCAGTGTTGGTGCGCGCATTCGAGAGTGTCTTCGACCTTCAACTAGGCTGAAGGACCTGATCGCGTCATCGAAAATGTCAAGCGGCCAACAACAAAGGGCCCAGCGCCGCACGAACACCCCAAGGAGGGTGTTAAAGTACAGAGTTCGTGAGCGTCGCTTCCATCCACAACCTGACCGTTAACTACGGGTCTTTTACGGCGCTCCGTGAATTCTCAGTAGAGATCAACGAAGGCTGCGTCGGCCTGCTCGGTCCCAATGGCGCGGGCAAGACCACTCTGATTAAGACCTTGCTCGGATTCGTGGAACCGGCCGCAGGCACGGGCACGGTCCTGGGCTACGACATCGTTTCGCAGCCGCGGCAGGTGCGACAGAAGGTCGGGCTCATGCCCGAGCAGGATTGCCACATTCCAGGCATGTCTGCAGTTCAATTCGTCGCTTACGCAGGCGAGCTCGCGGGAATGCCGACCGAGCAGGCGCTTCGTCGCGCGCACGAATCCCTAGAGTACTGCGGACTGGGCGAAGCTCGATACCGCAACGTGGAAACCTACTCCACCGGCATGAAGCAGCGGATCAAGCTTGCACAGGCGCTCGTTCATGGTCCCAAGCTGCTGCTGCTCGACGAGCCGACCAATGGCCTAGACCCTGCAGGCCGAGAGGAGATGCTCGAGCTCATCCGAGACGTGTCTCACGGAAAGGGAGTCAACGTGCTGGTCAGCAGCCACCTGCTGCCCGACATCGAGCGCGTTTGCGACGAAGTCATCGTGGTCATGGGCGGCCGCTTGCGCGCAAAGGGCCCGATGCGAGAGCTCAAGCGCATCGAGGGCCACCCCGTCGACATTGAATTGAGAGATCCTAGCCCGGCCTTTATCGAGAAGATGATCGCGTCGGGCGTGCAGCTCTTGGAGGCCAAGACCTTCACCTACCGGATCCAAGCTCCCGGTACGCCCGAACAACTGTCCGCTCTCGCTCTGAAGGTCGCCAGCGAGACTGGCGCACAGGTGCGGGGATTCAAGCTGGCTGAACGAACCCTGGAGGAAGCATTCATGAGCGCCCTGGAGGGTAAATGAGGAGCCCGGTATTGGGGTGTTACGGTGTTGCGGTATTACGTCCTTGCCCAGTCGCGAGGAGGTCCCGCTCGTGACGAGTTCTCCGATTGCTGATCTCTCCTACCGCAACTACGACGGGCCCCTCATGGCCGCGAAGATGCGATGGTGGGTGATCGCCCGCCAAGGGATTCGCACGGCGCTCAAGAAGAAGAGCATTTGGGTCTTCACCGCCATCTCGGGTTGGTACTACCTCGGCATGATGTTCACGCTGTATGTGCTCGAGCAGATGAGCCAGCGTGCGGCGTCCATGGGCCAGCCGAGCCCGTTGGCGAACTTCATTTCACGGATCGTTTGGAAGGACCAGTTCCTGCACGGCCTGTCGTTCGGCCAGATCATGTATGTGATCGTCGCGCTCATCATCGGCGCGGGCGCGATTGCCAACGACAATCGAGCGAACGCGTTGCTCGTTTACCTGAGCAAGCCATGCACGAAGCTCGACTACCTCATCGGTAAATGGGTGGGGATCTTTATTCCCTTGCTGATGGTGATGAGCATCCCGTCGATCATGTTCTTCGCGTACGGAGCACTCACCTATCGGCAGGACGGCTTCTTCTACCAGGACTACTGGCTGTTTCCAAAGCTGATCGCAGTCTTGATCCTTGGCGCAGCCGTGCACACGAGCCTCATCGTCGGATTTAGCTCTCTTTTCAACCAAGGCCGATTGGCCGGCGCGACTTACGCAGGCCTTTACTTCCTTACCAACTTCTTTACGCAGCTCATGGTGTTCTCTTGGCGGATGGTGACGGACGCCGGCGCGGGCCAGGGGACCGACCTTGGCAAGGCAGCCGTGGCGAAGCTGTTCTACGGAAGCATCGACGGGCTCAACATCGGCATGGCCAAGGCTGTGCTGCGGACTGATGGCTCGCCTTACTTCGGAGCGCCTTCCGAGATGCCGATGGTGCCCGCGCCCGGCTTCCTTCCAATGATCGTCATCGTGGTGCTCGTCTGCGCCGCCAGTATGTTTATCGCCTGGACGCGTATTCGAGCCGTGGAGGTCGTTGGATGATCTCCCTGCACAACGTCTCGCGTTGGTACGGCCAGATCATCGGACTCAACGACGTCACCTGCGACATTGGCCCTGGTGTGACGGCCCTGCTCGGCATGAACGGGGCCGGCAAGAGCACGATGCTGCGCCTCATTACCGGCCAATTGCGGCCGACCACCGGGGACCTCCGAGTGTTCGGCTTGGATCCGTTCGCAAATCCCGAGGTTTACAAGAGGCTGGGCTACTGCCCCGAGATCGATAACTTTTACGAGCACAGAACAGGCCGGCAGTTCGTGTACATGCTTGGCCGCTACGCGGGATTCGGTTCCAAAGAGGCCAGAGAGCGGACGGAGCAGGTGTTAGAGCTGGTGGGGATGAAGGACCGCGCAGACAAGAAGATCGCCGGATACAGCAAGGGAATGCGTCAGCGCATCAAGCTCGCGCAGGCGATGATCCATGACCCAGAGATCATCTTGCTCGACGAGCCTCTGAACGGCCTCGACCCGGTCGGCCGCCGCGAATATATGGGGCTGCTGCACAACCTCGCTCTACAAGGCAAGACGATCCTCGTGAGCTCGCACATCCTCTTCGAGGTGGAGCAAATGACCAGCTCCATCCTGCTTCTGAACAGGGGACGCCTGCTCGCTACGGGGGATCTCCGCGTCATCCGCGAACTCATCGACAAGCATCCGCACAAGATCCGGTTGCAAACATCCGAGCCCCGCAGATGGGCCGAGAAGATCGTCGCGATGCCCTTCGTGCTCTCTGTGCAGGTGGATCGAGATGGGCTCGAGTTGCAGACGCGCGAGCCGAACTCGTTTTACGACTCGCTCGTGCCCCTTACCGTGAAAGAGGGCCTGCCTCTGACCGGCTTCAGCAGCCCCGACAACAACTTGGAATCGATCTTCCGATACTTGGTGAACGACTGATGGGCGCCTACGTTTTCCAAAACGCCCTGTCGGAATATCTCCGGCCTAAGCGCGTGGTCATATGGGTGCTTGTGGCGATCTGCGTCTTCGCCGCGGCAAAGCTATTCGCGAACGTCAGCCCGAACATGTCCGCAGGCGACAAGTATTCGATGCTCTCTTCTCTTCTGCTCTTCAGGCTCTTGCCTTTGGCGTCAGCTATCTTCAGCAGCGGAGTTCTAAGTCAGGAGATCGAGCAGAAAACGATCGTGTATCTGCTGACTCGGCCGGTACCGAGGCCCCAGTTCTTGATCTTCCGACTGTTGGCTTCCGTGGTCGCCGTCATCGTTGTGTCGATCATGGCGGCGCTCGCGATTTCGTTCGCGATTTATGGACCGGCGGCGCTGTCAAACAATTTGCTAAGCAGGGACATCGTTGCGCTCGCGGTCGGGGCGATGGCTTACGGGAGCCTATTCGTGCTCATCAGCCTGCTCATCAATCGTGCGATGATCGTGTCCCTTCTGTTCGCTTTCGCCTGGGAAACGTCGGTGCCCAGCATGCCGGGCAGCATCTACCTGCTCTCGATCAGCTCGTACTTGACCGCCATCGCCCAGCGGCCTTCAGCGGGCAGCGAGCGCGGCAATCCGCTAAAAGCCCTTGCAAGCAGCCTTGGAGGCAATACTTTGACCGCAGATCAGGGTTGGGCCGTGATCATTGGAATCACGCTATTCTGTGCAGTCTTTGGAGCCTGGTGGTTCACCCGGTCCGAGTACCTACCGCGCGAAGATGCGGAATAGACGTCTGAGACCTTTCGACATGGAATGAATGTCCTAAGAACAAGGACGACGCGAACGCATGCCGCACATCATTCTCGAGACCACCGCAGACCTGCCTGAAAACGCCAACGTGCCCGATATCCTGGACGCCCTGACGGCCACTCTGTGCAGCCAGGAGTCGATCGATGCTAAGTCGGTCAAGGCGTATCACAATTTACGGTCGGTTTGGTGCATGGGAGACGGAGCTCCTTCGGGCTTTTGCCACTGCACCGTTGCCGTGATGGCGGGAAGGCCCGAGGAGCTGCGGAAGAAAATCGCCGACGCGATGTACGGTGAGCTCCGCAAGCATTTCTCACAGTCGCTCGCTGAAAAAGAAGTCGGTCTCACGCTAGAGCTGCGCGAGATGGACGCCGCGACTTATCGCAAGTAAGGAAGCCTTGAGTGCTGAGCGTTAAGGGGTTCCGCTTAGCAGCCGCTCGCAAGTGATGCACGCGGGCCCGGGTGACAAGCCGGTGAAGCGGTTACCTCAGCACTCAACGCTCAAGACTTTCTCCATCCCCGCAACGTGACTAGTTTTCGCGGGATGGCGTCACAACAGAACACGTCCCGCAGAATTGCGCGTTTTTTACGGCGGCATAGGTTGCTAACCTGAACGGGACCCTCGGAGATGCGCGCGTGAAACAAACAAATCCCAAAGCGGGGCGGTCGAATCGGTTGATGGCCCGAACTCCAAAAGATTCGTCGCCGTTCGCACAACTGGCGCAGGCAGAAGCTCTGTTGCAAGCGCGCGATGCTGTCCAAGCAGCGTCCGTCGCGAAGCGCATCTTGCGTCGTGACCCAACACATGTAGGCGCGCTCGAAGTGCTCGCGCGAGCACAGTGGCAACAGCAGCGCTTCGAAGATCTCGTCGACACCACTCGGAGTCTCACCGCCCTCGATCCCTACAATCCGGGCTATCACATGCTGCTCGGCGCCGCCTATCAATGCCTCGGCTTGTTTGGAGAGGCGACTAAGGCCTATGCGCGAGCATCCACCGCGGACAAGGCCGAAGCCGAACGCTCTTTCAAGCTGATAGCGGAGCTCCGGGACTGGCAAGCCAACCTGCTATCAACGCTTCTGCAGGACGATCCCGCATTTCGCGCAGCCTATTCGCGCGATCCTAAAGCTGCCTGTCAGTCAAAGGGATTTGAATTTCTGGAGGCGCAGACGCAAGACGTGTGGGTTCGCGAGGAAGCGGCTTCAGCCGTAGTGGGCGCTCGTCCCAGCTAGTCGCCGCGGAACTGACGATACAGGTTGATCACCTTGTTCACGTAGTTCTGTGTTTCGGCGTAAGGTGGCACTCCACCGTGGCGCTTGACCGCGCCGTTGCCCGCGTTGTAGGCGGCGATGGCCAACACGAGCGCGCGAAAGGATGCACCGTTCGACGCGGCATACAGGTCAAGGTTGCTGCGGACCAACTTGACGGTGCCGTAAAGATTCTGAATCGTGTCGTAGGAGTCCGCGACTCCGAGTCCTGCGGCGGTACCGGGCATGAGCTGACCTAAACCTCGAGCGCCTGTTCGGCTCGTGGCATTGGGATTGAATCCGCTCTCGACCATCACCATCGCCATGATCAGTCGAGCGTCGACGCCGTAATGCATGCTGAACCGGATCACCCCGTTGGCGATCTCCATCGCCTTCGCGTCGGTGAGACGTCGGTTGCGGCTCTTGATGAACGAGGCATAGATGGGCACGGCCTCGTTAATGGGCACTGAAGCCACGGCCCTCGGCGAGCGTGATCCGCTGCGACTTGTCAACGTCTTTGATGTCGTCGGCGCTATCGGCGGTTGCGCGTCATGCGGCGCCACCAAATTCTCCGGCGCCACGCCGATCAGCTCGGCTTTGGTCTCAGCCGTTGCGTCGGCTTTCGTGACCTTAACGATGAGTCTCGCTCTGACTTCGTTGCCGACGAGCCAATCGGGGATCGCGCCGCAATCCACGATCTGCGTGCCGCCAGAAGGCCGCTCCACAATAAGCGCGCCACGGTCGGCAACTCGGAACGAGCCCTTTACAAGCCCCGAGATCTCGATAATGCGACTGCCAGGCATGCTCTCAACAGAGGCTAGGCTCGTGGGCTTACGAATGGAATTCGCCTTTCGCAATTGCAGATATTCGCCGATGGTCTGGGCGGGCGCGAGAGCGGCTGCACCGGCAAGAGTGATCAGGAGAAGTAGGCGTCGCATCCGTTGTCGTTACTCAGAGGGGACGCGTCTAGCGACCGTAGCCGTTCAAAGCTCTGGCGGAGAGATCGGGATTCGAACCCGAGAGAAGTTTTACAACCTCTACCCACTTAGCAGGCGGGCGCTTTCGTCCACTCAGCCATCTCTCCG
>JAXDKF010000250.1:0-10026 GCA_034667265.1 Fimbriimonadaceae bacterium | reverse complement strand
GGCCGTGAAAGCCTTTGAAGAGCTATGAGAGAGCCCATCACCGCAACGATCCTCTTCGTCTGGCTTCTAAGCTTCGCGCTCTCGGCTGTGCTCGTGGGCGTTGTGCGATCACGGGCACTTAAAGGCGCTTTGCTCGACATGCCCAATGAGCGCAGCCTGCATACCGCGCCAACGCCCCGCGGAGGAGGGCTTGGAATTGTCGCCGCCTTCTACGCGAGCACCCTGTGCCTTCCGTTGCTCTCAGACCAACGCCACCTTATGGGTCCCTTGCTGCTGGGAGGCATCCCGATCGCCGTGGTTGGCTGGAAGGACGATCACGGGCACGTCCCGCCGAAGTGGCGTGCTCTCGTGCATATCCTTTCTGGCTTGCTCGCGTTTGGAGCGATCCTCTTCTGGAATTTAGCCGTCGACATCACGCTTCTAGACATCGCATGGCTTATTTGCGCCACCATCGCCGGCGCTTACTTCCTGAACATTTTCAACTTCATGGATGGCATCGACGGACTTGCAGGTAGTGAAGGCGCCTTTGCTGCCTTGGCTGGCGGCGCACTCATGACCAGATTTGCGGTTCCCCGTCCTTATGAAGACTTTGCCGACTCCTACTTCTTCCACGCCCGGGGGTTAGCTCCGTTCTGCATCACGTTAGGCCTTTGTTGTGCTGGATTCCTCGTTTGGAACTGGCCGCCGGCGCGCATCTTCATGGGGGACGTGGGCAGTGGCTTCATTGGATTTGCGCTTGCCTTCTTCGCGCTTTGCGAAACACGCGAGGATGCGTCATCCCTCTGGATGTGGTTGATCCTCCTCGGAGCGTTTGTCGTAGATGGGACCTACACCCTGTTCACGCGTTTCAGGACCAAGCAGAAATGGTACGAGGCGCATCGGCTGCATGCTTTCCAAAAGGCGACGCTGCGTGCGGGCAACCACCGGACGGTCACTCTAGCTGTTCTGGCGATCAACGTTGTGTGGCTCCTCCCGCTCGCGGCTATCGCCGCGAAGAGACCCGACTTGGGGCTCTGGATTACCCTGATCGCCTACGCGCCCCTCGTGCTCCTCGTCCGCTCGTATAGGGCGGGCCAACTTGAGAGCACGCCGGTGGCACAATGAACCGCGTGGCGCCCGGAAGCTCCTCTGCTCGAGAGACGCCGACCTCAGCCGAAGAAAGCGCTTCCCGCGGCAGCGTGCTCAAATTCGTCGGCGTATTCGCCATCACGTTCCTCATTCTCCTGGTTGGCTATCTGGCCCTCTATCGTCTGGTCGATCCGCGAAGCGAGTACGGAACCGGCGTCTTCCCCGCGCCCTTAGCAAACGCACGCGTGACCAAGCAGAGCCTGTTCAAGGAGTACAACGCCGGCCACAAAGTGGACGCATTGATCCTAGGATCGAGCAGATCGATGCCCTTCTCAGCGGATATCGCCGACCGGGTTAGCGGGCACAGCTTCTTCAACTTCAGCGTCGAGAGCGCGATGGCGGAGGACTATCTCGCCGTCTATCGCTGGGCTAGGCAGCAGGGCATCCAGCCAAAGATCATCGTTGTCGGGCTGGACGTGGAGGCACTCCATCCCTTCCTCAAGACCGACGACCGGCTCGTTGGCAGTCCGACACTCTACGAAGCACTGACAGGACACCAAGGTGTGTTGGCGAATGTGGGTTATGCGCTCAGCCGCACTTCCGACAAACTGACCATTCAGAACGCACAGGCACTTCTCAAAGGCATCCAGCTCAAGCTTCGGCCATCGGCACAAACCGAGATTGTCCAGGCCGATGGCCACGATGAATATCCCGCCTATGAGGCGCAGGTCAGAGCCGGGACCTTCAATTTGGAACGCGGGATCAGCACGACCTTGCCGTGGTATGCGAACCAGTACAAGGACATGTCTCGGCTGTCCAAAGAACGCAAAGGCCGCGTGGCGCAACTGGTTCGGGAAGCGGTCACGGACGGCGTTGAGGTCATCCTGTGGATCCCGCCCCTTCATCCAAGGACCGTCAAGAAGCTGGGTGAGAGCACTCCTTATTCTGCAAGGCTCAGGGAAACCATCGAATTCGCGCAGGAGCTAGCAAGCGCGTTTCCAGGAAAGGTGCACGCCTACGATCTGAGCTCGCCGGACAAGTTCGGCGGGGACGATACGGATTGGCGAGACGGCGCCCACATGAACAACGCGAACGCCGAACGCGCGCTCCGGAAACTTCTGTCGCGGGACGAGCATGGTCTTTAACTCCAACGTCTTCCTGTTCTGCTTTTTGCCCGTCGTGTTCAGCCTCTTCTGGCTGGCCCGGACCAAGCAGCAGCGCTACGTCCTGCTGACGCTCAGCGGGTTCATTTTCTACAGCTACTGGAACTGGAAAGAGGAGAACTTCCATCTGGCGAACCCTGCCGCGTGGAAATACACGTTCCTGCTGTTGTTCTCCAGCGTCGTGAGCTTCTGCGCAGGCTTGCTCATCGATCGGGCAGACAGCAAGGGCAGAAAGCGCGCGCTCATGATCGCAGCCGTCAGTGTTGACTTGGCAGTCCTCGCCTATTTCAAGTATTTCAACTTCATCGCCGGCACGCTGACCACCGTCTCGGGCGGGTTCATTCCGAGCATCGTCCACCAAGTCGTGCTCCCGGTCGGGATCAGCTTCTACACCTTTCACACCATGTCGTACGTGATCGACGTGGCGGCGGGCCGTGTCCGGGCGACGCGCAATGTCTTCGAGTACCTCACGTACGTCAGCCTCTTCTCCCAGCTCGTGGCCGGCCCCATCGTGCGATTCCGGCAGATCGAGGGCGACCTGGAGCGGATAGACGGCAAGCCCAAGTACGACAACATGGCCATCGGGGTCGGCTATTTCATAGCCGGATTCGTGAAGAAGGTGATGATCGCGGACGCGATCGCGCACTACATCGACCCCCTCTTGCTTGTCCACCAATCGCTGTCACCAGGTGCAGCCTGGATTTGCGCGATAGGCTATGCGCTGCAGATCTACTACGACTTCAGTGGCTACTCGGACATGGCGATCGGCCTGGGCCTGCTGTTCGGTCTTCACATCCCGATCAATTTCAACTCGCCGTACAAGGCCGAGGGCATCCAAGACTTTTGGCGGCGCTGGCACATCAGCTTGTCGTCATGGTTGCGCGACTACCTCTACATCCCACTAGGAGGCAACCGCAAGGGCCAGGTCCGCATGAACGCCAACCTGATGATCACCATGCTGCTTGGTGGGCTGTGGCACGGAGTGACTTGGATGTTCGTGCTTTGGGGCGGGTTGCACGGATTGCTGCTGATCTTGGACCGGCTTGTGCAGCCTTGGTTCTCGAAGCTCCCAATGCTGGCACGCCGCTGGACCACGTTTTTTGTGATCGTCCTCACCTGGGTGCCATTCAGGTCCAAGGATTGGGAGATGTGCTTTACGTGGCTGCGCACCATGTTCGGCTTTGCATCTCCCGGGTTGCATCCGCAGGTGAGCGCGAATCTTATTGCCGCTTGCTTCCTTGGCCTAATCCTTGTGAACACGGTGCCGGAAACGCACCAGCTCCGATTTCCCGTGCGCGTGCGATGGGCCGTCGTTTACGCTGTCGTATTCTTCATCGCCTACCTGTTCATGAACAGCCAAGAGAGTGTATTTCTCTACTATCAGTTCTAGGGTGGCAAGGTTTTGAGCAAGTATTTGCGTTCATAGATATAGATTTCTCTCGAGCAACCGGCCCTGCCCTTGAAGGGTCTCCGAAGTGACGCCATCTGAGACATTATTTCTGCCGCCCGCATAGCGCAAGAGCGGACGTCCGTCGGCGCGTTTCTGTGGCACAATGAACCTGTCTTTACCAGCAAGCTTAACAGGCTTGCTCGTGATTGGAGGGGATATTGGGGAAGAGGGCGCCCGGAGCTCATGGATGGCGGCGCTGGCTGCGACTTTCGGTCGTTCTGCTAGCGGATCTCATACTCGTTAACTGCAGCCTGTTTTTGACGCTATGGCTGAACTACGGGTCGCTCCTGGATTCTCGCGCCATCTTATTCCTGGGTGGCTACGCCCTTCCGATCACAGCGCTAGCCGGCGTGATGATGCTCTGGCGCGGCCTGTACCGAGTCAGCGCGCGCTACTACGGCATGTACGATTTTCTGAGCACCGCGCTCGTGTGCGCGATCCTCGCCACGACGCTTGCGGGTTTGGAATTCACCTTTCCAAGGTTTGCGGACTTAGAAAGGGCTGTTGCGATGCCGGTCCTCTTCGGTTTGCTCGCGATCGCATTCCTCTCCGGCACGAGAATCGTGAGGCGGGCGATCGCGTGGAGAGTCATCCCGCTGGCAAAGGCTAGGGAAGACAAGATCCGCAAACGCGCTCTTGTCGTCGGCGCGGGAGATGCGGGTGAGGCCCTTGTACGGGAAATGTCTCGGTCTCGATTCTCAAATTACTTTGTCGTCGGATACGCGGACGACGATCCTGAGAAGGCCAACATCCGCATCCACGGCATTCGCGTGCTCGGAAAGATCGAAGACATTCCAAAGCTAGTCGATGAGTTCGTGGTTCAGGAAGTGATCACGGCGATCCCGAACGCTGATGGCTCCACGATGCGCCGTATCGTCGACCTCTGCAACCGCTCCGGCGCGCGGGTCCGCACGATGCCGGTTGTCGCTTCAGTGCTTAGAGGCGACGCTCAGGTCTTCCAACACCTCCGAAACGTGGAGATCGACGACTTGCTTCGCCGCCCTACCGTGAGTACCGACCTCAGCGGCGTGGCGAAGTACGTCAACGGCGAACGCGTGCTCATCACTGGCGCCGGCGGGTCTATCGGCAGCGAGCTCGCGCGCCAAATCGCCAACTTTTCGCCTTCCAGCCTTATCCTCCTCGGTAAAGGCGAGAACAGTATTTTCGAGATCGAGCAGGAGCTGCTCAGAACGAGGAGCCTCGAGTGCCGCTGCATCATCGCGGACGTCCGCGACTCGGCGTCCATGGAACGAGCATTCGCCGAACACCAGCCCACGGTCGTCTTCCACGCCGCTGCCCATAAACACGTTCCGCTGATGGAAGCCAATCTCCTGGAGGCTATCGAGAACAATGTCCGCGGTACTTGGCGCGCTGCCGAGCTGTCAGTGCGGCATGGCGTGAAGAAATTCATCTACGTCTCTACCGATAAAGCCGTCAACCCAAGCAGCGTGATGGGCGCGACCAAGAGGGTGGGCGAGATGCTTGTAGGCGCGATCGGCCATCAGACCGAGATGGAGACCGCCATCGTCCGCTTTGGAAACGTGCTCGGCAGCAGGGGAAGCCTCGTGCCGATGCTCAAAGCGCAGATCAAGGGGGGTGGCCCCATACGCCTGACTCACGAGGATATGACTCGCTACTTCATGACGATTCCCGAAGCGGTGCAGCTCATCTTGCAGGCGGGCGCGCTCGGTGAGAGCGGTGACGTGTTCATCCTCGACATGGGCGAGCCGGTGCGCATCGTAGATCTCGCCTACGACCTCATAAGACTTCACGGGTTGGTCCCGGGCGAGGACATCGCAGTCGTCTTTACAGGCGTCCGACCTGGAGAAAAGCTGCACGAAGAGCTCACCTACGACCTCGAAAAGCTGACCGCGACGGAGCACCCCAAGATCCGTGTTGTCAGAAACGGCACCAGCAATCCAAGCGCCGCAAAACAGCAGGTCAGAGCCCTTCTGGAGCAGTGCGAAGCCGGAAAATGCGAGCAGGCAAGGAAGGCATTAATGGAGCTCGCATGGGGCAAGTCCTTGGAGCCGTACGAGGTCGCCGGGAAGGCTGTCGTGATGACCGCAGAGCAGGTTCCCGCTAAGTCTTAGGCGAACCTAGCAACTATTGCGGCCTATTGTGCACCTCTGTACCCTAAAGGCGAACCTGGCGATCTGCCGATCTTAAAGGTAGGAAACATGCCCGCAGTACGCCTACCCCAATCGATGCAGCAGATCAATGCGGCCGCCAAGATGGTGGTGGATCTGGCCTATCCGGACAGGCTCATGTACAAGCAGCCTCATTTGGTGAACAGCTACCTGAAGGACAAGGAGCTCATCGTCGGATGGTTCACAGCGCTTTGCCCCCTTGGCGCAATAACTCAACTCGACCTCATTTCCTACGTCAACCTATGCATCAATGCCGGGTCTGAACAGCTCCAGAGCTTGAGGCCCTTGCAGGTTGTGAATCTCATTTCGCGGCGATCTTGGGTTTACGCTCAGAGCGCCTGAGACTTCGGCCGTTTCTTCACTACGTTTGCGACAAACGACGCGAGCGCGAGGACGGTGAAGAAGAGCATCGGCGGAAAGGCCCACACACCACGCGTTGCGAGGTCCGTGGCTCCCAATAGGCCGCATATCACCGCCAAGATCAGGAAGACCCAAGTCAGCTTCAGCATGTCCCCAAGACCTACGACGCTGACGCGCTGGCGCCCGTTCTGCCGCTAGCCTTCTGCCAACTTTTTGTCGACAATTGCGAGGATGTCGCGCTCCAGCGCCTGGCTCTTTTCGGCGATGCTTGCCGCCTCCGCGAGTGTGGAGTCGGCAAAGGCTTTGTCTTCTAACGATGAGGAGTTGATCTTCACGTTGAGATGGGCGCCCATCACCGCAGACCTTGCGCAGAGCGCGCCAACTCCAGCGTCGGATACCGAGTTTGGATTTCCGATCTCGGCCATCGCCTTGATCACCCGCATGGAGTCGAGCGAAACCCGCATCACCTGAAGAGGCACTTCGATGGCGCGTTTCGTGGCGCCCTGGATCGCAGCCTTTCTAGAAGCCTTTTCTTCATCCGTTGCCTTGGCAAGCCCGAACGCCGCCATCAGGCTGTTAAAGGCGTCCGTGTCCTCATCTATCAATTTCGTGAGCTGCGTCCAATAGAATTTGCCTTTCTCGGCCCACTCGGAGAACTCCTCCCATCGATCGTCCCAGCCGCGCTTGTGGGATGAAAGGTTGGCGACCATTGTTGCGAGGGCTGCGCCTAACGCTCCAACCGTTGCCGCGACCGAGCCGCCACCGGGCGCCGCCGATTCTGATGCCGTTTCGGCAATGAAGTCCTCTACCGTGCGATCCACGAGTTTCCTCTGTGCCTTATCCGCGATCGCATACTCGATGATCTTCTCTTCGGGCTTGAACGGCTTGATGTCATTCAGTCCGAGAGATCGCATCGCTATGTGGATGAGCTCGCGATCCGAAACGCCCCATGCACGGCGTTGCTTTCGAAGGTAGTGCCGGCCTGCCTCCAGCATTGCCTCGAGCGGGATGAGCCCAACCAATTCTGAGCCGGTGACCCGGATTCCGCGTGCCGCAGCCTTCTCCACGACCTCGTCGAAAGCAACGTGCACCGGCGTGACGTGGATGTTCGTGAGGTTCATCGAGATCTGCGCGATCCCGAACTCCTCGATGTACCAACCGATTGCCTTGACGCTTTGCAGCGTGCCTGGCTCATAGACCGGCTCGCCGTGAGGGTCGCGCACTATATCTCCGCTGATCGGATCGCCGGTGCGCTTGATCCGCCCCCGCTCGCGGACGTCGAATGCGACCGAGTTGGCACGCCGCACTGAAGTGGTGTTCAGATTCACGTTGTAGGCAACGAGGAAGTCACGCGCGCCCACAACGGTCGCACCCGTCTTGGGGTTGAATGTTGCCGGGCCGAAATCCGGACGCCAGTGCGGGTCCTTCAGCTTGTCCGCTAAACCTTCATACTCTCCGGCCCGGATGTTCGCTAGGTTGCGGCGCTCTTCGCTTGTCGCGCTGTATTCGTAAAGGTACACGGGGCTACCGAGCTCTTCGCCGATGCGCTTGGCCAGCTTGCGAGCCAGCTCCGCCGTCTCCTCCATCGAGATCCCCGCGATAGGAATGAGCGGGCAGACGTCGAGCGCGCCCATCCGCGGGTGCTCGCCCTTGTGGAGGCCCATGTCGATCAGCTCGGATGCTGCCTTGGCGCCGCGAAAGGCCGCCTCGCACACGGGATCGGGTGCGCCAACGAATGTCACGACCGTGCGATTTGTGTCTCTGCCCGGATCGACGTCGAGCAGCTTGACGCCTTCCACTGACTGGATAGCGTCCGTGATCTGCCTGATGATGGCCGGATCTCGGCCTTCGCTAAAATTGGGAACGCACTCTATGAGTGGCTGCTGGCTCATGGGGCGGCTGCAAGTATACAGGCGGCGAAGATGTCTATCATAGAGAAGCATGCCCGCTGACTCTGTACTCGTCCGTGGACGACTCGTGACCCTCGACGGACCTCAGATGGCCCGTTCTGGCGAGCAGCTTCGAAATCTCAGCCTCATCGACGCTGGCGCGATGCTGTTCAGTGGGGGCACGATCCAGTGGGTTGGCCCGGCTGCCGATGCGCCCAATGCCTACGAGGTGATCGACCACAGCGGCCGGGTGATCACTCCGGGGCTCGTCGACGCTCATACCCATGCGGTGTTCGGCGGCAATCGCGCAAACGAGTTTGAACGGCGGGCGCTTGGCGCTACCTATCAAGAGATAGCAGCGGAAGGCGGAGGCATTCAGTCCACGGTTGCGGCGACTCGCGCGGCCTCGGAAGAGGAGCTTGTGGCAGCGGGGAAGCGGTATGCACAGTGGTTTCTTACTAACGGCACCACAACCTTGGAGGCGAAATCCGGTTACGGCCTGACCACGAAGGACGAGGTGAAGATCCTCCGTGCGATCGCGCGGTTGAATCGAGAAACGCCGCTGGACTATGTGCCGACATTCCTCGGCGCCCATGCTTTCCCGCCGGAATTCAAAGACAACCAGAAGGGCTACGTCGATCTAATCTGCAACGAGATGCTGCCGGTGATCGCGCAGGAGGGTTTGGCCGAGTGTGCCGACGCCTTCTGCGAGGAGCGGTACTTCGATCGGGCGGCAACCGCGCGTGTGTTAAACAGAGCCAAAGAACTTGGCCTAAAGACCAAGCTGCACGCGGACCAGTTGACGTTATGCGGCGGCGCGACGCTGGCTGCGGAGCTAAGAACGACGACGGCGGATCACCTGGAGCAAACGGACTTGGCTGGGATCCGCGCCCTTAAGAAGGCAGGAGTTCAACCGGTGCTGCTGCCGGCTTCGGTATATGCGCTCGGATTGAGCCACTATCCGGCCGCGCGTACGATGATTGATGAAGGTCTTGCCGTTGTACTCGCTTCCGATTTTAATCCTGGCTCTTCTCCCACGACTTCGTTGCCGTTTGTCATGTCGTTGGCGTGCACCCATATGGGCATGACACCGGCCGAGGCACTGATCGCCTGCACGATCAATGCCGCTTGCGCCCTTGGGCGAGGTGAAGATCGTGGCAGCTTGGAAATAGGCAAGCGGGCCGACTTCGTAGTCTGGGATTGCCAAGACCCGCGAGAGATCGCCTATTGGATCGCGGCGCCACTGGCGCAAGAGGTTTACGTTCGGGGCGAGCGTGTGTTCAGCCGAGCCCGATCTGGATAGTCTGCGCCTTTGACGTGCTGGCCTTGGGCACTTCGATCTCCACGACGACTCCGCGCGCGTCAGGACCTTTGCCCAGCAGAGGCATGCGATTCTCTGAAGCCTCTGCGGCAATGACACGGGCATCAACGTTGCGCCCTTCAATGGTTGCGGAAGCCACGGAAGTCCCCTCGGGCAAATGGAATCGAGCGATCCAAGACCGCTCATCTAGCTTCCCGTCATACCGTCCTTTAGCGGGACCGATACGCAGATTGACGACCTTGCCGCTTCGCGTCAGACGAACATCGGTCTTGGCGAATTGCCCCTTCTTATAACCGTTCGTGATTCCGTCGTCTTCGTAAAGGGTTCTGGCCACGGAGCCACCTGCTGGTGGATACGCTTCTATCGTCAGTCGGTCCCACGTCCGCTGGCCCGTGTAGTCCATCTCCGGCGCGAGGATGGACACCGATCCCTCGCGGATCCACATCGGCGTTTGTCGGATGCCGGCATGGACTTCCATCTTCTTCGGTCCCGCTATCGTGTCTCCCGTCCAGAGGTCGATCCATTGGCCAGGCGGCACCCAGACCGAGCGAGTCGCTTGATTCGTTCTCGGCCGATCTGGGGTGACCCAAGAGAGGTGGGCCGCCGCCTCGTTTCCGCTGTCGAA
>JAXDKF010000249.1:0-4398 GCA_034667265.1 Fimbriimonadaceae bacterium | reverse complement strand
CGACAAAGGCAATGAATTGGCCCTGGTCCGCGCCGATCTGCATTTGAGCGTTCGGCATCGAGGCGGTTTCCGCTCTCAACTTTTGGAGGATCGGATGCTCGGTCGGGTTGACGGAAGCTGTGTAGGCCTCGATCGCAGGATCGAGCGCAAAGGAACGGCTACTCATAGATGCAACAGCCTACTCGCCGGTTGCATCCAGATGTAGGCATCGCTGCCGGAGAGGGCCGCGGCTAATTCACGGTAACGACCACGTTATCGCTCGGCATACCGAACGTGCCCACGCTGTTCAGCAGCATCCGCCACTGGAAGTTGTAGGTCCCCGGGGTCGACGGCGCTGTCACCGTGCCGTTGAACGTGAACATGTCGTCCGGAGCAACGCTTACGTTGGAAGGGATGAACATCCTGTCGATGCCCCATCGGTTGGTGCCAGAAGGATTGAACGCGAGCAGGCGGTAACCCCCAGCGTGCGTCCAGGTGGTGTAGCCAGCATTATGCATCGTGACCGAGACGGTGTATTGGTGTCCCACAATCATCGTGGTCGGCACGTTTTGAGAAACGAAGTGCGCGTCCACGGTTGGCGTTAAGGTGAGCGTGGCCTGCTTGGTCACGCCAAGCCGGGTAGCGGTTATCGTTGCAGAGCTACTGGTCGTCCTCGTAGCGGTCTCCACGTTGAACGTCACGCTGGTGCCGCCTCCCGGGATCTTTATAGTGGCCGGCACGGTCGCGCCTGTGGTGCTCGTTAGGTTGATGAGCGCTCCCGCCGCCGGAGCTGGATTGTCCAGCGTGATCGTTGCTCTTGAACGGATGCCGCCCGGCACCGACGTTGGATTGAGAGTCAAGCCGGAGAGGGTCGTTTTGTAAACGATCCTTCGGATGGCGCCAGTCCCGATGCTCGAGTAATAGAGCGCGCCGTCCGGACCTTCCCCGAAATCTACGGGAGAGCCCGCTGTGGTGAAATCGAAATCGGCGATGTAGGCGTTTCCAGCAGTGAAGGTGACGCGGCGAATGATCCCCCTGATGTAGTCACCATAGAAATAGCTGCCGTTGTACAGGGGTGGAAATCGCTTCCCGGTGACAAAGCATCCGCCGGTGATGGAGGCGCTCAGCGTCGGGGTGTGCATGTAATAGAACTGCGGCGTGATGAAACCTGAAACATTGGTTGGTCCCTCGTAGGTGTTCCAGCCAAAGTTTCCCCCTGCGGCTCCGATGTCGACCTCCTCCCAGGTGCTCTCGCCCACGTCGCCGATGTAGAGCGTGTTGGTACCGGGCCGGATGCTGAAGCGGAAGGGGTTGCGTAAGCCGTAGCAGAAGATCTCGTTGCGCGCGCTCAGACTGCCGAAGTACGGATTGCTCGAAGGGATCGAACCGTCCTTGTTGATGCGCAGGATCTTGCCCGCGAGGTTGCTAAGGTCTTGGCTGTTTGCATGGTTGGAGCCGCCGTCACCCGTGGCGATGTAGAGCTTGCCGTCCAGCCCAAATCGGATGCACCCGGCATTGTGGTTGCCTGCGTCTGAAGGAATGAGATCGAGGAGGATGGTCTCGCTTCCCGGCACGACGACGTTGCCATTGGCCGTGAACCGGCTGACTCGGTTCTTCGGTGTCGCCGGCGGATTAAGACTGGCCGCGTTCGTGGTGTAGTAGACGTACACGTAAGGAAAGTTGTCGAAATCGGGGTCGAGCGCGATCCCGAGCACGCCGCGCTCGCTGTTGTAGGTGCAGTCGATCGTCGTGAAAGTGGAGACGATGGAGCCGCCCTGGACCACGCTGATGGGCCCACGCTTCTGAGTCACAAACATCTTGCCATTCGGCCCAAACGCGAAGGCGGTCGGCTGGGTGAAACCGCTGACGTAAGCCGTATCGGTGAAGCCGGCCGGGAGCTGGGCAGAAGCAACTGCTCCCACAGCAACAAAAAGGAGTCCGAGTGCAAGTTTTCTCATCTTTCTTAATCCAAAGCGGCCCTGAATGGCAAGCGATTAGACGCGGGCAAACACCTGTAGGTCGCGCCCGGTACCTTCAAAGTAAGCGTATGTAATTGTAGCTGGGAAGATGCCAAAGGCAGCTAAACATGGCTAAGCAGGAAAAACCACTGGAATCTAGCCTCTTCATACCGGCTTCAGGTGAACCTGGCGGCTTTCAGCCGCTGGCTGCCCGCATGCGGCCAAGGACCTTCGACGAATTCGTCGGGCAGGAGCATTTGACCGGGCCCGGCGCTGCTTTTCGGGTAGCGGCCGAGGCGGGGAGGCTCGGATCCGTGGTGCTGTGGGGACCTCCAGGCGTCGGCAAGACCACCCTCGCCGAGCTGGTGGCGAACGCCTCCGACTCGGACTTTGAGAGGCTGAGCGCGACTTCAGCCGGAGTCGCGGATTTGCGGCGGGTCGTGGAGATCGCGCGCAAGTCACTTACGCTGGGCCGACGGACTCTGTTGTTCATCGATGAGATCCACCGCTTTAACAAAGCCCAGCAGGACGCGATCCTGCCGGTGGTCGAGAACGGGACCATCACCCTAGTAGGGGCGACGACGGAAAATCCCTCCTTCGAGGTCAACTCTGCCCTTCTCTCACGCTCCCGCGTCTTCGTCCTCAATGCGCTGACCGATGAAGAGGTCCAGCGCGTCATCCGCACGGCCCTGGCAGATCGCGAGCGTGGCTTGGGCCAAACCCCGATCGAACTTCAGGAGGACGCCGAGCAAACTCTTGTGAACTTGGCCAATGGCGATGCCCGCTCGGGACTGAACATGTTAGAGCTCTCGGTGGCCGTCGCAGAAGCTGCGGGCAAGAGTCCTCTTGTCATCTCCCGGAGCGAAGTCGAGAGCGCGGTCCAGAGGCGCGTCACCCTGTATGACAAGGGCGGCGAGATGCACTTTGACCTGATCTCGGCCCTACACAAGTCGGTTCGTGGCAGCGATCCGGACGCCACTCTCTATTGGCTGGCCCGCATGCTCGAAGGCGGAGAGGATCCACTGTATTTGGCGCGACGCCTAGTCAGAATGGCAGTCGAGGACGTAGGCTTGGCCGATCCACAAGCGCTGCCCATCGCGATGGCCGCCCAGCAGGCCATGCACTTCATGGGCATGCCCGAAGGTGCGTTGGCCTTGGCTCAATGCGCGGTGTACATGGCAACAGCCCCCAAGAGCAACAGCCTGTACAGCGCGTATGGGGCTGCGCAAAGTGACGTGCAGGAGACCCGTAACGACCCAGTTCCCCTCCACCTGCGGAATGCGCCTACGAAGCTGATGAAGCAGGTTGGGTACGGCAAGGGCTACAAATACGCGCACGACTTCGACGACGCGGTTGTTGAACAGCAGAACCTGCCGGAAGCGATCGCCGGGCGCACCTACTACTCGCCTACGAAGCGAGGTTACGAGAAGACCGTGGCAGAGCGTCTGGAGAAGTGGCGGCAGATCTTTGCGGACCGCAAAAAGCAAGAAGGGTGAGCCGTTGCCGGTTCACCCTTCTCTTGTCGGTCGGACCTCGGCTTAGGTGACGGTGATCGTCACACTCGTGCTCGCCTGGCCGAACTTCGGAGCTCCGTGCGACATGCGCCACTGGAACGTGTACGTCCCTGGCGTCGCAGGAGCCGTGAAGATCGCGTTGAACGTGCCGTTGGCGTTCGGGGCGACACTTCCGGAGGCAATGCCTGTGATCCCGAAGTTGTTGTTCCCGATCGGCGCAAGGCTATAGGTGCCGTCCCACGTCGCGGTGCCGAGGTTCTTCATCGTGATCGTCGCGTTGAAGGTCGTGCCTGCCGCGACCGTCGCCGGCACGCCGGTTTGGGTGACGAACTGGGCGTTATCCGCGCCTTGGGCCACCGTCATGGTGAGAAGCGGTGTCTTCTCGCCGAAGAGGGTCGCCGTGTGGTTCATCTGCCACTGCTGCGTGTACGTTCCTGGAGTGATCGGGGCTGTCAACTGGATAGTTACCGTCACGGAAGCGCCCGGGGCCACGCTGCCCGCCACGAAGCCGCGATTCTTTGCCCACGTCAGGTTATCGGTGGGGGTGATCGTTCGCAGGTTGTAGTTCGTGCCGCTCGTCCACGTGGTCGTTCCCGTGTTCTTCATCGTGTACTGCGCGTAGAAGTCCTGGCCCGCATTGACCGAGACGGCGCCCGTCCTCGAGATGTACTGGGCCGCGTCCGCCGAGACGACGATCGAAAGACCCAGCGTCTCTTGACCGAAGACCACGTTGCCCGCGCCCTGCGCCATTCTCCAGCGGAACGTATACGTGCCCGGCGTGACCGGAGCCGTGAAGTTCTGCGTGAAGGTGTAGTTCGCGTTCGGGGCGACCGTGCCGACTATCGGGATGTTGCTCGTGCCCCAGTTGGTGTTGAGGAACGGGCCTCTGGAGACCAGCTTGTAGGTGGAGTCCCAGGTCGCGGTGCCAAGGTTCTTCATGATCATCG
>JAXDKF010000248.1:0-18837 GCA_034667265.1 Fimbriimonadaceae bacterium | reverse complement strand
AGAGGATCCACGTCGGGTTGTAGGAGGCCGAGCGTGAAGGCGATGGCGGCGAGCATGCCTCATTATCTACGCTGGACCGGCTGCCCGTCGGAATTACGCTGCCTCAGCACGCGGGAGTGGAATGATCTTTGGCGTCCGAACGAGTGCCGCGTGTTGAGGCTTTGGAACGTTTAGCCTCGACACGAGGGAGTATTTGTGAGCGATAGGTGCAGCCCACTCCACGTATCGAGCCAGCGGCCAAGGATCAGACCGGGTGACATCACTCGGACCTACACCAGTAGATTCAGGCAATGATCGCCGCCGTCTTCGCCCTCGCCGTGCATCAGGAAGCTATCAAGGTCCGGCTCGTAACCGACGAGCCTGAGGTCGCCCTTCAGATTTTGGCCAAGCGAGCCAAAGGCCAGCAGATCAGCGGCGACGACTGGGGCGTGTTGTTTCAGACGGAAGGGTATCGCCGCTTGAAAGACCGCGAGCTCGGCATGAAGCGGAGCTTCACGGAAGAAGACTTCCAGAAGTTCATCCTGTCCGACGACCTTCTCAAAGAACGTCCCGCTCTCGAGCAGACCCTGAGCTCGTGGAAGCGGGTGGATATCTCCAAAGCCGCGGAAAAGTCTCTCACGTACCTCCCCGCTGGATCACAGGTCGGGGCAAGCGTGTACTTCCTTATCAAGCTGCGCAAGAACAGCTTTGTATGGGATACCGAAAAAAATCCCGCGGTCATGCTCTACCTAGATCCCCAACAGGATCCTCGTGACCTGGAAATGACGATCGCGCACGAGTTCCACCACATCGGATACGAGAGCCGCTCGCCGTCTGCCGAGTACAAATCGTGGTTTGAAACGCAGTCCTCGCAACGGAAAGTGGCACTGACGTGGCTCCGCGCATTTGGCGAAGGATTCGCGGTCTTGGCCTCAGCGGGCAGCGTGGAGGCAGAGCCGTATGCGTACTCCACACAAGAAGTCAAGGAAGCTTGGAGCAAGGGGATGGCGCACACCCGGGAGGACGTCGAGCTGCTGACCAGGTTCTTCAACGAAATTCTCGAATCCAAGCTGACCGAAGAACAAGCGCAAACAAGGGCTATGGATTTTTATGGGATGGTCGGCCCGTGGTACACGGTCGGCTACACAATGGCCGCGAGCATCGAGAGGGCTTTCGGCCGAGGGAAGCTCTTGGCTTGCTATCAAGACCCGCGGCTCTTACTCAGGACCTACAACGAGGCTGCGCAGAAGCTTGGCGATCTGCCAATTTGGCCCAAAGACCTGGTCAGGCGACTTTCCTAAATGTGGACGGGGGCCGCGCGGCCCCCATCGCAATCAACGTCAGCGTCCGCCGGGTCCTGGACGACCGCGAAGCATCGGCTTGGCTGTCTTGGTGTAACCCGCCGGCACTTTGAAAACCGAGGGGTTAATGGGCGCCTCGGAAACCGACTGAGTGGCGATTTCGACCGACATAGTCTGGGAAGCGCCGGCGCCTGCAGGCGCTTTTCCCTTAAGGGGCACCATGCTGATTGTCACCTTGGTTTGGTTGTCCAAAGGAAGCCCTCGGATCTTGCCCATTTCTCGCTTGAGGTCGCCCACACCGCCTATCGCGGTGAAGCCCCGGAGCACCTGGCCCAACATTCCTGCCGCTTGATCAGGCGATACATTCGCCTTGACGGCGGTGGTCGCCCATTGGTCCATGTGCACTTTCACATTCATCTTCATGGGACCCTGGGGACCCTTCAGCTGAGGTCCGGATACAACGAGATTTAGGTCCGCTACGTACTTGCGAGCCGCCTTCTTTTGGATCGATTTCTGATCCTTGGTGGGACTGACGTGGCCACTGACCTTGACCTGCATCCCCTTCATCGTTTCCTTCTGCAGCTTGGCCATGCTGGCCGTATCCAAGACGCTGTAGGTTCTCGATGTGTGATCGATGATGGTCGTCGTGTGCTTGCGCGTGTCCAGGATGGTGGTTCTGCCTTGGGCGTCCGTCCGCACGAGACCACCCTTGTAGTAGGTGGTGATGGTCTGCTGCGGACCGCCTATCCCCGCGAGGCCTGGGGCCCTTAACAAACTGACCACTTTGACGTCGGCCACGGCAGCGCCGGCCAGTACCAGGAACGCGCAAACGGCTAAGGGGCGCGCGTTCATCTTTAGAAGCTCAAATCTATTCATTGGAAGAAGTCCTCGTCTTACAGACCTGCTCGGAAGCATACAGGTTTAGTGCGCCCAACGGAGGGCTTTGTTGCGGGGCAGGTTCGTTAAAGGTCTTTCCAGGTTCCGTCCTCCGCGTGATATTGGATTCGGTGGATCGGGTGGATCTCCCACGCCGTGCCTCTATATTGTCCAACCTGGCTAAGGTGCTCTTGATCCCACATGAGCCAGCCATAAACCCGAAGCTGGTTCGTCTTGAGATACTCCTCAAACCCCTGTTCGCTCCAGTCGGGATGCAGCTGCTTCAGTCTTGGACTTACCTCGGCAACCAAGCCCTGCGTCTTCCAATCCCCGTCCCTCTGCGCGGCCAGCCAGGTGTGCGTGTCCACCTGCTCGCCATCGCCGCAGTTGCAAGCTTCCCCTTCCTCGTCTTTCGCCTTGACCATGAAGCCTTCGATCATGACGTACTTCTGCTCTCGTCCGAAGACCTGCTTGAGCGCAGTTTGGGTCCACTTCCATCGCGCTTTCTTTCCCATGGCCACGGCTTTCGCCGGCGCATAGTCGAGGAGTTGCTGAATCGGCACCGCTTTGAAGGTACTTGCGGGCCGATCCCGATTCTTAAGCTGGTTGAGGTACGGATCTCCCCCAACGCCCCATGGATCGCAGCCTTCGAACTTGCCCGTCGTGTACTTGCGGCTGTCGGTGGGATGCTTCTCGATCGGCGGCTTCTTAGGAAGCAGCGGAGCAGCCAAAACTCCGCCGAGGGGAAGTGCCGCCAACGCAATCAGCAAGATTTTTGCCATCTACGCTTGCTGACGAACCGGGTTGAGGGCACGATGCATCGTGCCCCCAACGCCTGGTAAGGCAAGGCAAGGCAGTATTCTTGGGACATGGCTGCCGCGGGCGTTCAACGGATCACGCACGACACGCGAGTGCGCTTGCATCGCACCCGAGACCTGCTTGCCGCCAGGTGCCAGGAGCCGCTTACTCTGCATGACGCGGCTTACGAGGCGTGCCTTTCGCCGTTCCATTTCCACCGACTCTTCTCGCAGGCGTTTGGGCGTACGCCTCACGAGTTCTTAACGGAGCGGCGGATGGAGGAGGCGAAGCGCCTGCTCACTCAAGGCGATCTGACCGTCACCGAGATCTGCTTCGAGCTTGGGTACTCGAGCCTAGGCTCGTTCTCCACGCTGTTCCAGAAGACGGTGGGCTGCACGCCGACCGATTACCGCATCGGATCGGCGCGGTTCCACAGCCTGTATCGCGTTTGGAGCCACAGGTTCGTGCCGACCTGCGCGGTACGAACCTGGTTTGGCGGCGCTACTTAAGAACAAGAGGTGAATGGGGCCTTCGTCGCTCTCGCGAGCTTCTCAGGATGACAGCGCTTCATCCACAATCGCAAGATCGGAGAAGCGGCCCGCGCATGGGCGCAGATATGATCGTTTCACTATGATCAGCAAGCTTTCCCACGCCACCATCTACGTTCTGGACCAGGAGTCGGCGTACGACTTTTATGTCAACAAGCTCGGCCTCGAGGTCCGCACCGACGCCAAGATGGACAACGGCTTTCGGTGGCTCACCGTCGGCCCGAAGGAACAACCCGAGTTGGAGATCGTGCTCATGCCGACGGACAGTCCGATGGCGGACAAAGAGGACATGGCCGCTCTGCGGCAACTCGTGGGGAAAGGCGCAATCGGCGCGGGCGTCTTCAACACGCCGGACTGTCGCAAGACTTACGAGGAGTTGAAGGCGAAGGGCGTGAAGTTCCGAGGCGAGCCGGAAGATCAGTTCTACGGCACCGAGTGCATCATGGAAGACGACTCGGGCAACTGGTTCAGCCTAACGCAGCCGAAGCATCATTGAGGGACCGTATTGAGGTGTTGGGTGTTGAGGTATTGAGGAACGCGTGACGCCCATCGCCCAACGGCCTCTCAGTTCCCGCCGTCGATCGAGTTTTGTTTCTGGATCGGCGTGAAGGCTCGCTTGCCGTTCTTGCCGCCCGCATTCGCTTCTTCGCTGACCGCGGCGTCCTGAGTCGGGTCGTACTTTTCTTTTGGTTTTGTGACGTTCTGTGCCTCGGCGATCTTGGCCTTGATCTGGGTACCGAACATGGCCCATCCGCCATAGCCCACGCCGCCTATGATCGCCAGGATCAGGAGCATCTTGCCCCAGCGCATCAAGTCTTCCATCAGGAGCTGCTGCTGGCGCTTCTTCTTGGCATCCCCCGTGAATCGGCTCCCTCGCCAACCGTCTTCTTTGCTCTTGACCTCGATCTCGCCGGACTGGCATTTTGCGCAGAAGAAGCCGGACTTGATCGGCGTGCCGCAATTCATGCACTTGAGCGCTTCGGTGGTGTTCGGTTTGGCCATCTAGAGGTCTCCTAATTAAATGTATGCGCTTTTCGCGCCGGCTCCTTTAGGCAAAGTTTAATGCCGCTTACGTAATATTAACAGCGTTTGCGGGTGGCTTGGCCCTCAAAAGCGCCTTCGCCGACCGCTGAATGCCGCCATTGCTCTGATATGCGCTGAAATATCGTCCAGGTTCGAGCAGGGACCGGGTGCAAAGAAAGAGGGCAAGGCACGCGGCCGCCAACGGCTACGCGCTGCAGGTTCTCCCGCATGGCGAGGCGCCGCCTCCGGAACTCGGCCACCGGACCGCTGAACCACCGGTGCATGATCCACGGATCGCCATCTGCCATGCTCGGAGGGCAGCAGGCCAGGCAGAAATCACCGGCTGCGATTGGAACGCCGCACGTCAAACATTCGCAAGCCGGCTTCGAGTCGAAAGGTCTCATGGCACGGGACATACGTCTAAGAACCCGGCATTCCACACCGAGAATCCCGGAGCGGTCCAAAGTCCCAAGGGTTTAGGAAGAGAAGCAGATGTTGTTAGCCAAAGTAGCCGCCGCGATCCTGATTGCGGGCCCTCACGCCTCGGATTACCGCGACCGGTATCCGATGCCGGACGGCACCGTGCCGAATGGCTGGGGAGTCAACGTGAACTCCCGCGATCTGACCGAGAAGGACCTCGACGGGATAGCCCAGCTCGGCGCGAAGTGGATTCGGCTCGACCTCCTCTGGAGCAACGTAGAGCGCAAAGCCGGCGAATACAATTTCTCGAAGTACGACGACTTCTTGGCCGACGTGCAGAAGCGCGGGATGCGGGCGATCCTGGTCCTGAACTATGGGAACGGCGTGTACGGCGTCGCCACCCCAAACACCCGCGAAGGGCGGACGGCGTTTGCCAACTACGCCGCGGTGGCAGTCAAGCACTACCGGCATCAAGGCGTGCTTTGGGAGATCTGGAACGAGCCAAACCTCAACAGATACTGGAGGGGCAAGCCAAGCGCAGAAGAGTACGCGGCGCTGGTCAAGGTAGTCGTGCCCGCTATGCGCGAAGTCAGCTCGGACGAGTGGATCATCGGCCCGGCCACGAGCCGATTCGATTGGCCCTACCTGGAAGAGGCCTTTGCCAATGGCGTGTTGCCGCTCATCGACGCCATATCCGTCCACCCGTACCGAGACCAAGCTCCACCCGAGACGGTTATGGCCGATTGGGATCGTCTCAGGCGGTTGGTGGCCCAGTACGCGCCGCCTGGGAAGAACCTGCCGCTGATCTGCAGCGAATGGGGCTACTCGAGCTATGCGAAGGGCGTGCCGGCGGTCAAGCAAGGGCATTACGCCGTCCGCGCTTACCTCTCCAACCTTGCCGCGGGAGCGCCGCTTACGATTTGGTATGCCTGGAAAGAGCGTCCGGACATCGAGAGTGAGAAGGAAAAGCATTTTGGATTGGTGACAAGCGATTTGAATCCGAAGCCAGGCTTTCTCACCGTGCAGTCCACTCTCGCCTCCCTCAAAGGATTCACCCTGGATGGCAAGTTGGATCTCGGCGACAGCCGCGATTTAGGGTTTGTGTTCAAGAAAGGCGCCGAGGAGCGGCTCGCAGTGTGGACGATTGATAATCTTCCAAAGAAGGTTATGTTTTCGCGCGCAACGGCTTCGCTGCCAGTGCACCTGGGGGGCGCGGTTACGGAACGCCTGGTCGAGGTTACGGACGCCGTGCAAGTGTTAAAGGGGCTGTAGCCTGCGCGTCGCGTCCATTGCTTCCAATTCCAGGTGTCGAGGCAGCGAAGTCACATCTTGAATCCTGGATCCTGCATCTTGAATCTGCAACCCGCATCCCGCATCCCGCATCCCGCATCCTGCATCTTGAATCCCGAATCCGCGCCAGCACGACATAATCCAACCAGATGTCCTTCGTAAGGGATTTGCAACGCAACGCCAGGGCCCATGGCGCGCCGGTTTCCGTAGCGATCATCGCCATAGCCGTTACCAACTTCTTGTTGTCGTGGGTTGCGCCACCGGCAGCCTGGAACACGTTCTTGGCGTTCTACGCTCCCTTCGCCAAGGCAACCCCTTGGACTGCACTCACTTATCCGTTGGCTGCGAACCCCCGCGACATCCTCGGCATTTTCTTCATGTCGTACTGGATGTGGGTCATAGGGGCAACGGTGGAACGCGAGTTTGGATGGAAGCGCTTCCTCGGCTTCTTTGTGGCCATGACCCTGATCCCGGCGCTGATGATGCTTGTGGCCCATGCGGCTTTCGGCCGGTCCCCAACGCTGTATGGCCTGTACCTGCCGGTGGCAGGAGTAACCATTGCGTGGGCTACGCGATGGCCGACTCAGCAAATCCTATTTATGCTGATCATTCCCATCCAGGCGAAATGGTTGGGGTGGTTAACAGCGGCGTTCGTTGTGCTCGGGTATGGAGTACCGATCCCGTTCATTGGATTGCTCGCAGGCGTGCATCTGTTGGGTTCGTACCTTTTCACCGCGAACAAGCTGCCCAACATCTCCTTCGACCCTGGCCGCGGCAAGGCTAAGAAACAGCAGTGGCTCCCTCGTGAGAAAGACGACAACTACCTGCGCGACGTTAAGAAGCGAGAGATGGAGCGGGCTGAGCGGGATCGTCTGCGCAAGCTGTTCGAGGGCAGCATCGAGGATTCCGAGGACAAGCCTTGACCCGAGACGACCTGCTCGTCGCGCTGCGCCATAGTCCCATCGTCGCGTCTGTTCAGGCGAGCGAGGATTCGCCCCTCGACGATCCCGGCGTGTTGCTGAAGCTAGCCGAGGCGAGCGCGAAAGAAGGCGTGCGCGTGCTGCGGCTGCAGGGCGTGGCCACGATCAGCTTGATCAGGTCTTCCTTGCGCCTGCCGGTGATCGGCTTGATCAAGCGCTCCTATCCCGATTCGGACGTGTACATCACGCCGACCATGCGCGAAGTGGAGGAGCTTCTCGGAACCGGGTGCGAGATCATTGCGGTGGATGGCACATCTCGAATAAGGCCTGGCGGAGTTCTTCTCGCGGACTTGATCCACGCGATCCACGAAGCCGGGCGCCTCGCGATGGCCGATTGCGATACTGCGGAAGGCGCTCAAAGCGCGATCCAGGCCGGCGCCGATCTCGTGGGCACTACGCTTGCCGGGTACACGGCGGCGCGGCTAAAGACAGCGGGTCCGGATCTAGAGCTGTTGCGGGAGCTGGTCGCGGCTGTGGAAGTGCCTGTATTTGCGGAGGGCCGATACGAGGAGCCGTGGCAGGTGCAGGCTGCGCTGCATATCGGCGCGGCGGGAGTGGTCATTGGGGGGGCACTGAACGACCCCGTGAAACAGACGCGGCGCTTCTTGGGTCCGGTCGTGCCCCACGGAGAGCCGGTTGGCGCGTTCGACATTGGAGGCACGTTGATCCGTTTCGGGCTGTTCACCCCTGAGTGGGTCCTCTCCCATTCCGAGCGAGAGCCCCTTCCGTCTTCACGCGATGCGCGGATGAGCTGGATGTCCCAGCATGTTAAACGCCACGGCTTGAAGAGGATCGGCATCAGCACGGGCGGAACGGTGGACCCTTGGACCCGTACACTCATCGAAGCCAAGCCTCTGATTCCCGATCATGTCGGCACAGATTTCTCTGGCCTTGCGAACGAAGTCTTCGCGTTGAACGATGGCCTCGCGACCGCCTGGGGACATTCATGCCTTCCGCAGTTTGCGGGTCTGCGGGTTGCTACGCTCGCTCTCGGCACAGGGGTCGGGTGTGGGCTAGTCGAGCGGGGTCGCATCGTGATGGGTCCACAGGGCGAGTACCCACGGCTCAACGACCTGGCGGTGGGTGACCACTCGTTTGAAGAACTCCTGGGTGGCGCTTCCTTAACTGACAATCCTTCGGATGAAGACCGTCAGCGAGCGATTGAGGCGTTCGGACGCGCTTGGGACGTCATCCGCTCCATGTGGATGCCCGACCACGTTGTGCTCTGCGGCGGGGTCGGCCTCGCGCCGTGGCTCCACGCGAGCATGTTGGAAGGAACGGGTGCGAGATTGACGTTGTCGCCGTTTGGCGCGGACGCAGGTCTGTTTGGAGCCGCGGCGCTGGCCCTCTTTCCGCCGGAGGGATTGAGCACGTTCTTTACCTAGGTGGCGGTGGCGGAACGCCATCGTTGGACTTCGGCCGACTGCGGATCTCTTTCTCGCCTTTCTTGTACTCCGCAAGCTGCCTCTGGATCTGGGCATCCAGCCTCTCCCAGACGTCGGGCGGCAGATAGTCTTTGAGCTCCGAAGGTGTGACGCTGGGGCCCTCCGGCTTCTGCTCTTCAGTGAGCGGAGATATCAGGCGCATTGACGTTCCCAACCCAAGCGTGAATCTCAATGTCCGACGGTGTCCGTACCTCAGGGATTTGATCTCCTCAGAGTGGGCTTGGTCGAAGAGATCTGGGCGCTGCCATGTTGCAAGGGTGGACGCGACCCAGCCCATATCCATCGGCCTGTCCTTCTCGTTGTGAGTACTGCTTCCAATGTGGTCTGCGACGACTGCGTAAAAGATGTCCTTGACTTCTTCTTTCGCGCTTAGGACCGCGTCCTCCGGGATGCCATTTGGCACGCTCTCGGTAGGCTCCAGCACGCGCTCGTCGTTTGTGTAGAAGTCGATGGACGGCAATTGTCCCGGCGTTAACTTCCCATCGGTCACCAGGCTCGACGTTTCCTCGTAAAGCATCTTAGAGAGGCAGCTCTGCTGCTCTCGAGTAAGCGCGCGATAGGGCAAGGTTCCGCCGCCGGCGAGGGAAAGCTCCTGCTCGGGAGAAAGCAATCCGAATAGGCGATAGCCGTTCCAGTCGGCCCAGTCGTACATCGCATTTTGCGCACGCAGGAGGTTGCGGTACGCGTAGGCGAAGTGCTGGGCGCCGTCTCCTTCCGATGCAACGGCCAGCGCTGCCCAATCCTCCAGCTTTGTAAAGCCTTGATTGAATGTGGCCTGCATAAATCGCGCCAGGGCGGAGCGGTCTCCTCGGTCGAGCGAAGCCTCCAAAACGCTTTTAGGAGCTGCGATATACCATCCGTCGGGCCGCTGGAACGATCCGCCCATCCATCGCGAAATCAGCATCTCAAAAACGGGGGCTTTGACCTCGCCCGCCTCGCAAGCCCGCACGGCGGTGTAGATGCCTTGATCGGCCATCGTGGCGATCACGTTCCTGTTCTCGCGTTCTCCGACCGAGAGTACGATCTGCGAAAAAGCGAGATTCAACGGATCGTGGAGGTCGGGCCGAAGCAAGTACTCCAATGCCTTTGGGTCGAGCTGCCGGGGCGAGGGCGCGGAAGGGACGTCCTCCGCGCGCTTGGCGATTTCGACAAGAAAGGGATCTATCTTGATCGACGGCTCCTTGATGCTCGCGACGCGAACTCGCGTGCGCTCCCTCAGCCATTCGTCGTAGCCGAGCCGGTTCATGCTGAGCTGGCTCTCCGCGAGTGCATGTCCCTTCGAGTCGTAGACCTTCAGATATCCCCATAGTTGACTCTGCTGAGGAGCAGGCTGGAACTCGATGAGCACTCGAACGGTGGTGTCTTTGATCGGCGCCGCAGCAGCTTGGATGCTCGGACCGCGCAGCCCGTCATGGAGGACAGGCTTCATAGCTAGCTCCAACGCATCCGCTAAGAGGTTCCGCTCTGCGATGTATTGCTGAACCCGCTCTTCCCCGAGACCCTCGATTGGCCGCTGCGCAGGCGTGGGATCGATCGCGAACACGGGCCGGCCGCGACCCAGCCCTGCAAGCCGTTCTGGACCAATAGCGACCAAGATGTCGGTCATCAGACGACCGTCGGCGGTGCGGTCGCTCAGATCGCGCCGTAGAGAACTGCCGCCGGATGGCAGACGCTGCTTCTCGGCCACAAGCATGTTCACGTATCGCTCCGCGATCTTCTTCGCTTCCGCCGCATCGAGCTGTGGTTGACCTTTTCTTGCCGCGACCATCCTTTCGAGGTCCTTTCGAATCGCCGCGGCAAGTCGTGCCTGGTCTTGCGCCTGCAATCGCGCGATTACGGCCGGGGTGCGGGTAAGCATCTGGCCATCTCTGATCGGCACCCACTCCGCGCCGATTACTTCGGCAAGCTTGGCCATCGCCTCCTCCAGCGGCACGTCCTTTAGACGCAACACGATCGGCTCGCCCGCGAGGTCGTTGCCCACTGTAAGCCTCTTGCCGACCTGCTTGGAGATCGCCGCGACCGCCTGCTCCATGGGTATCGCAGAGGTCGTGTAATCAACAATAGGGCTTTCCTGTGCCTTAGGACCGGTTGCAAGGAAGACCAGGAGCGACAGAATGTAGAGTGGTTGGCGGTGCATCGCTGCCTTCATTAGACGACATAAAATGCCAACAGGCTGCCGCGCTCGGGCGTTCCTGCTAGAGCGGCGGCGACTGCTCTTTCACCCGCAGATCCTTGCGGATCTCTTTCTCTCTCTTCTTGATATCGTCGCGATGGAAAGCAATTCTCTTCTCGAGCCGCTGCCACACCTCTTCTGGAAGAACGTCTTTCAAAGCCGAGATCGCAATGGGATCTCCTTTAGGCTTCTGCTCCTCTGTAAGCGGGGCCCTCAGAGCTAAGCCGTTTGGCATCGTTAAGGTGAACACCAGCGACCGCCTTCCGCCATAAGCAACCCACGAGAGCTGGGACTCTTGTCCGGCGGGAAACAGGTCCGGGCGTTCTCGCGCAGCGATTATTTGCGCGATCGTATCGAGAGACAACGGCGCATCGCGCACTGTGTCTCCCTTTTCCCCCGTCGCATAGAAGGTCTCAACTGTGTTGTCTTCCATTCTCAGCTTGGCGGCATCAGGAATGCCGTGAGGCACAGAACGAGTGGCCTCCGCTTGGATCTTGCCTTGATAATCATACAGAGCCTCCTGGTCCTTCTTAGGGTCCCCCGTTGCCTGTGGTCCAAGCAAAGTCGCGCTGTCGCCGTAGAGCAGGGTCCACAAGCACTGCTTTTGCTCAGCGCTCATTCCGCCGTAGTCCAGCGAACCACCTTTCGAGATGGCGAGGACCTGGGCTTCCGACAGCGAACCATAGAGCCTATAGGCATTCCAATCGTTGCCCTCGTCCCAAGAAATCCGAGAACCACGCAAGATCCTGTCCGTGAGGAAGATGATGTCTTCGGCGGGGCGCGTCTCATGGGCCGCCGTCAGCGCCGCCCAATCCTCGAGCGAGCCATATCCCTTCTCGTGAACCGCCTGCACGAACGCACGAAACGCAAGCCGGCCTACCCTGGTTTCTGAAGCCTGTAGCGGATCGCCTGGCTTCACGATAAGCCACCCATCCTTCTCCTCAACCAGCTCGCTTGCCCTTGTCCTGAGCACCAACTTGTATAGAGCGGGGTTTATCGTGCCGGCCGAATTCGTTTTCAATCCATAGAAGATGCAGGGAAAGAACGAGGCGTCTCCCGCGGTCGCAATTAAGTTAGATCCATCCTTGTCCGCGATGGCCATAAGGGGCTCGGAAAATGAAATTTGGAGCGGGTCGCTAGAAACCGGGTCTAGGAGCTTCTGAACCGCTTCAGGAGGAAGAGGAGTTTCCTTGCCGCCGGAGTTGGATTCCGCGACGCGCCGGGATATCGCGGCTAAAGCTGGTGAGACTTTGATCCGATCGGCATAGCCGGCAACCTTCTCGCGCTCCTTTACGAACTGCGGATAGCCGACTGCATTGTCGAGCCTTTGCAAAGCGTCGCCGACCTGCTCGCCTTCAGAATTGAAAACGGCAAGGTAGGCCCGCATCTCCCTGCTGACCGCGTCAAACCTGATCGTGAGCAAGGGCGTTATCGATGGATTGTTTATCGGAACGGCTGTCGTCGCGTATCGGCCGCCGGTTTGACGGATAGGATCGCCGACGGTCTTTGTGATCGCGTCGGCCAGAAGGTTTCTTTCGGCGACGTACTGCGTTATCCGGCCAGAGGAAATGCCTTCGAGGGGCAGCTCCGCGTTCGTGGGATTCAAGCTGAAGACGTGCTTTCCGGTTGGGAGCGACGCGAGGCTCTCCGCTCCAATCGACAACAGCATGTCTGTAAGCAGGCGCGACTCGGCCGAGCGGCCCTCCAACGTAGCCATGGCGGCGGCACCCTCGCTGGTGTGCTGCCCAGACTTGATCAGAGATGCAAGCTGCACCGCGACCTGCTTTGCAGAATCGGCCGTCACCTGGGGCTCAGATCGCCTTCGGCTCGCGAGTTCGTAAAGAACCTCCTGGATGGTTGCCGCCAGCCGTACACGGCGGTCCTCATCCAACCTCTTCAGGACGGCGGCTTTCCTGACAAGCATCTGGCCGTCTCTGACAGGCACCCACTCGGCAGACATGACGTCGGCAAGCTTGCTCTGCAGAGTCGGCAGGTCGACGCCACGCACGAGGATCGTGACCGGCTCTGCTTCCAGGGTCGGGTCTGCTACGAGCTTCTTACCCGTCTGCTTCGAAAGGTCTTGCAACGCCTGGCGCAAGGCAACGGCCTGCGTCCTATAGGTGATCGACGGTAGCGCCTTTTGTGCCTGCCCGACACCGGATGACACCATGATGGCAAGCAGGACTAATCCACGCGCTGGAGAACTTTGCATCTGCAGTTCAACAGGATACAAATAACTCAGGCAGTTTTGTTTCCGATGCCATGACTTACCGGCCGCGCGTGACTAGCCAAGTGATGATGCTGCCGATGGCCCCGCCCGAAATAAGCGCCGCGCCCGTGTAAACCCACATGCGCGTCTTGGCGAACAGAGGTTCGCGCTCGATCGCCATGCGCACTTCGGCGACTTGGAAAACATGCTCGTCTCCCCAGCCGTCGCTCACACGTAGGGTGTCGTGCTCGGCGTTGTAGGAAAGCACTTTGCAGGTCCACCAACCCCAATCGGGCCATGGACACACAACGCGCTGGCCGGGCAAGAAGCTGCACGGACGGATTTCCGCCGTCGAAACGAGGTGCTCGCCGCCTTGACCAAACCGCACCCTCAGCGCGGCGTCCTTCACTTCGGTCACTGTGGCTACGTAATACTGGCCGTCGCTGGACTTTGCAAACACGCGCTCACCCGTCTTGGGGGGCTCGCCGAGAACGCTGAGCCGCTCGCGCATGGCCTGCAGGACGGCCTCGCGATCCAGACCCGCTTCCTCTGCCGCGCGCAAAACGTCCTCGATCTCCCGCTCGGAAGGCAAGAACATGCGCTGCTGGCGAATCTCTTCGGCCCGGACGAGCACGTCCCGAACCTGCTCCTGGTTCAGCGGCATTACAGGAAAGTGTAACGTACGTTGTGCCCCTAAGATTCCAGGCGACGCGGCTTGGTGACGGGAACCTGTAATCGATCACGCTGCTTCAGCACGCGAAGCGTAGCGGCAGCGAGCAATGCTTACGGTTCCACGTTCGAGGCAGCGTAGAAACAGAAAGGGCCGCCTAATCGGCGACCCTGAAGTTGGTGGAGGCGGCGAGAGTTGAACTCGCTTCCAAGACTGTCGGCCTTTCAACTACCACGAGCGTCTCCCCTGTACTTTTTCTCGACGCCGCCCTCTGCCGGGGCCGCCTGGGCGGTCGTCCAGTTCGATTGTTTTAGACTAGCTTGCTACGAACAGAAGCTCACTAGCCGATTCGGATTTAGTTACACCCGGCTCGATCCCTACCGACTTGGGATCGACGGACGACGCAGGTGATTAGGCTGCGTAGGCGAGATTTGTATTCGCTTTTACTTTTTTTGCCGCTTTTTACGAGGCCAGCGGCGCCTCGGCTCGCAATCGAAAGTCGAACCAGTCCTGTCGAACCCGTTCGCCCCCGTATTGACACTCTATTCTACGTCGGCCGGCCGGGTTCGGTTCGGGAGGGCCGTGGGCCTATTTGGAGTGCGGTGCTTCAGCGCCGCTTTCGCCAGCGTGTAGCTTAAAGCGCGGGCAAGCTCGCGCACTCCCAAATCACGAGATTCTGCTGCCTCCGAGCGGAAAGCGGCGCTGAAGCACCGCACTCCAAAGTCATCCTTTCGCAGCTACACATGCCGCGACCAGGAACAGCTCGGGAACGGGCTGCCCCTCGAGCTCCGCTAAGCGCCCCTCTTTTACAGCCGAACAGAGCGCGTGCATGGCGCCTATCTCGTCGCCAAGCGAGAACCGCTCCACCGCCGCGCGAACGCGCGGCTTGCGACGAAGCAACGGCCGCAGTATCTGCTGCAGGGCCGCATCCCGCGCGATGCCTTCAGCCAGCAACAGACGATAGGCATCGTTCTCTACGCCCAAGATCCGTGCGACGCCCAGCAGGCACCGCCGACGAGTGATCACCGAAACGGACCGCGCGGCCTCCCGCAGAATCAGCGGGATATCTTCCACCGTTCCGACAGTGCCCAACGCATAGGCGATCTCCGCCGACGCCTCGTCTTGGTAGTACTCGAGCGACTTGCGCAGCACGGGCGCGGCGGCCGCCAACTTCATCTCTTCCACCGCTTCCGCGGCAACGATGCGCACGCTTGGCGCGGGATCGAGCAAGGCGTCGCAGATCGCCGGCTCCGCTTCGGTAGCCCCGAGCTGCCGCAAGGACATGAGCGCGACTCGCCTCGAATCTGGATCGCCCGGCTCGGCGGCGGACTGTGCGAGCGCGGCAATCGCGTCGGCGCTTCCAATGTTGCCCAGCGCGCGTATGGCGGAGCGACGAAGCAAAGGCCGAGGGCTCTGCATAAGAGCGACGAGATGCGGCACCGCGGAGGGGCCACCTGTTTCGCCCAGGGCGCGCACCGTCTCTTCTTCCACAAGATCGGGATGATCGACGAGTTGGTGGATCAGAGCTTCCGCCGCCCCGGCGCTCTTCAACTCCGCAAGCGCAGCCGCCGCCTGCCTTCTCACTTTCGGCGACGGATCGTGCAGCGCCTTCACGATCTCGTCGGCAGCCAAGGTTAGGTGCTCGTTGGCGACGCTTTGAATGGCATGTTGCCGACTCGTCTCGTCGGTGCTGCGCACGAGCTCGCGCATAGCCTTGTAACCGCGAGGGGTCACGCGCCTCAGCTCTCCAAAGGCGTGCTTGAGCCGCGTCGATCCTTCTTCCCGAACAAAGGCGAGCGGCGCGGCGGACAGGAACCGGAAAATAGAGGTGAGGATGAAGATCCACGAGTAGCCTTGCTGGGCGCCGAGGAAAGGACGCAGATTGGCGAGCATCGCGCCGCCGAGCAGCGGCGAAATACCACCGAGAATCGCCTGGGTCGCAAGCGCCGCGCCAATGTAGGTTGCGCGTTCGTCGGCTTTGGACGTCGCGAGCACCAAGTTGAACATGCACAGCGTCGCTCCCGCCCAGGCGACGCCGCTGAGCAGATGCAGCGGAATCAGAAGGAGCGTGTTCAGAACGTCGTGCCCCGGAGCGCAGAAGAGCCAAGGAATCGGGGTGAGCGTGATCCCTACCGTTGCTAGCAAGAGGCTCGGACGGTTGCCGTACTTGTCAGAGATGTAGCCCCAAAACGGCGCGGACAGCACGTTGCCCGCGGCTTGCACGAGAGCCAGCGTCTGCAGAATCGTGAACGGCAGCCTGATGCGCTCGATGGCGTACGCCGCAAACAGATTGCCCGCGAACATCTGCCCGAACACGAACATCGCGATGTACACGAGCACGGTGCGGAAACCTCGATCTGTGAACGGGGTCTTGAGCGCCGCAATGCCCTCCTTAAGGCTCTGTCGCACCGGGTTGGCGCGCTTCAGGTCGTCCATCCGCATGTACAGGAAAAGGCTGATCGCCGCGCAGACCATGCCGAGCCCAAACACCGTTGAGAAACCTTCTCTCTCGTGCCCCGCCTTCTTAAACCAGTCCAACAAAAGACCGCCGATAATGCCGACCACCGCGCCGGTCGCCGCCATGTTCGCGTTCCGACGGCTGAAGAAAAAGCCACGCGCGTTTGGAGGCACCAGCTCGCTCAGCCATTCGTTGTAAACGGGCGCGACCACGTTATTACAGGCCCATGCAACGGCCACAAGCACCGCCAGGATGGTCAAGGCGACCACCGGCGGGATGGCGAGCAGGGGAAGGATGATCAGGGGCGCATAGAGCGCTCGCCACGTAAAGCCGGCAGGCGCGACGAAATGCTTGTAGCTCTCGAACCTGCGGCCGATGACCCCGCCCGGGATTTGCAGAATCCCGCTCAAGTTAGGCAGTGCGGCAAGGAGGCCGATCCACTCGTCTCCTGCGCCGAGCATCTTCATGTAGCCGACGAGAACCGTGCCCGAGGTCAGGGTCACAAACGACGTCGCAAACGCGCCATCGAAGTTCGCGATGCGCAGCGAGCGGAGGTTCTGCAGTCGATTGGGCGCCGATTCGGCCATACGGTGCTCTTATTCTGGCAACCGTTGACGGTTCGGGGCTGAGCCCCTCCCCTTGTTGCGATGTATCGTGCGCCACAGGGGGAGGAGACTCGAGCCCCTCCCCCTTGTTGCGATGCATCGTGCGCCACAGGGGGGAGGGGTTGGGGTGGGGGGTTCCGGAAGATCTTTTCCCAGAAGCGCGAGCAGCGTCTCGTTCAACGCATTGGTTCACGCGGAGTCGCGGAGTACGCGGACTTGCGGAGCACGGACCGAACGGCAGCATCATCGCCTAAGAAGGCGATGCTACATGGCGATGCTACATCAGCTCTCATCGATTCCAAAAGCGCCGAGCACGTTCGAGAAGTCGTCGGTCCACACCGGCCCGCCGGTGAACTTGTCCATGTGTTCCCAGACCCGCTTCTTAGCCAACCCGGCAAAGTCCTTTTCATCTCGGGCCATAAGGATCCACCGCGAGATGGTCCACCCCTTCTGCTCCTCCTCAGGGCTGACCAAGTCCATTGAGAAATAGATCGACTTCAAACCCAGCGCGTTGGCTCCTCGCGCAAGCACCGGAGGAAGCTGGAGATACTTGTTGGAAGTGTGGAAGGCTATGATGCCGCCAGGCTTTAACTTGGATTCGTATATCTTGATAGCCTCAAGCGTTAACAAATGCACGGGCACGGAGTCGGAGCTGAACGCATCCAGCATGATCAGATCGTAACCGGCAGGAGGCGCCTTCGCGATCTCCAGCCTGCCATCTCCCTGCACGATCTCGATTTGCGCCTTTGAATCCGCAAGGTAGGTGAACAGCTTGGGATCGGTTGCGATGCGGATCATCTCCGGATCGATCTCATAGAAAGTCCAGTGCTGGCCGCGTTCGCCGTAGGCGGCCAGCGTTCCCGCACCCAGGCCAATAACCGCCACCGACTGCTTGGCCTTGGGCCCAGAGAACTCCTGGAAGAGCGATCCGATCGGGCTCTTCGGGTTGTAGTAGGTCAGGGGCTCTCGTCTGAGCTCCGGCTTCAGGTTCTGCCGCCCATGCAAGATGCTGCCGTGAAGCAAGTCATGGAACGAGTTGTCGGGGCTTGAATACACCCGCTTAACGCCGAAGAAATTGCGCGCTTGATAGATGATGAGGCCGCTCGTGCGCTTCATCGCCGGCGCGAAGATCATTACGGCGCCGAGAACGAGCCCATACCGGATCGGCCGGTCGATCGCGAAGAAACAGCCGATGAGCAAGATGCACGTCGCGATCATCGCGATGGCCGATTCCGCCGTCTCCCCCCAGCGGCCATTCACGAGTACAAGAACTTTGGGTCCTAGGAAGGAAAGGCCAAAGAGGAGCACGCACACCAGCGCCGCCACGCCCAGATCGGCCCAGAGAGCCATATGCCGCCTCGCCGGGACGATGACCATATCTCCGACCTTGTGCTCGATCACCGGCTTGCTTCTCGATTGGATGACCGCCAGCGCAACCGCCAGCGCGATCGGATACTCGATCAAGCCATTGAAGAAAACCGGAGCGAAGAACGCGTTAAAAGCTCCGCCAGCCACGCCGCCCGCCGCGATCCACAGATAGAACTCGGTCAGATGCGACGCCGATGGTCTCGATTGGCTCAGCAGCGTGTGGCATGTCCACGCAATCACGAAGAAAACGGCCAAGTGCATGCCCGCCAGCGGCACCATCGGCACCCAAAGCTCCAGCACGAGCACGAGCGCGATCGGCAAGACGAGGATTGTGGAAATGCGTATGAGCAGCTTTGAGCTGATCCGAACGCGGCTGCTGAATTCGAAAATGAAAGAGATCAAGTAAAGCGCGAGAGGGATCACCCAGAGGAAGGGGATCGGCGCGATGTTGGTGGTGAGATACGTCGTGATTCCCAGCATCAAGCTGGCGGGGGCCGCGGATAGAAGCACCCACCGGCCTCGCTCTGCCCACGTGAGCTTTGTTTCAGGCTCTAAGGTGACGTCGGTTGCTTCTTGGGCCGCTGTGGTCCTGTGCCGCAAGGTAAGGATCGCGGTGAGAGCGGTCAGCAGGGCGAGTGCCACGTAGCCGTACGTCCAGAGGCGGCTCTGACCCGCCAGGGTCAGCCGCGGCTCG
>JAXDKF010000247.1:0-8818 GCA_034667265.1 Fimbriimonadaceae bacterium | reverse complement strand
GAAGGCCTGGCGGCCTCCCATTGTATTTGGCTTCGGCCTTGTACACGGGCTAGGCTTCGCGGGCGCTCTCAAAGAGGTCGGCCTCGCGAAACGTGATTTCGTGACTGGACTTCTCGGTTTCAATGTGGGCGTCGAGCTGGGGCAACTTTCGGTTGTCGCTTTGGCGTTTTTCGCCGTGGGCTGGCTGCGTGCGAGCCCTCGCTATCGCGCGGCTGTGGTCGTGCCCGCCTCGTGTGCGATCGCGGCGGTAGCCCTCATCTGGACTTTCGAGCGGACATTTTAGCCCTTGCGTCGTCGCAAGACTTCGTCCAGGAGCACGGCCAGGAAGATGATCGCGCCGGTGACGATGCGCTGCCAGAAGTCGGACAGGCCGTGCAGGTCAAGGCCCATGTTGATCACCTGGATGATGAGGGCGCCGATTGCGCTGCCCACGACGCTGCCTGATCCGCCAAAGAGACTCGTTCCGCCAACGACGACGGCGGCGATGGCATAAAGCTCGAAGCCTTGGCCGACTGTGGGTTGTCCGCCAACCAGCTTGGATGTGAGAAGCACGCCCGCCAGTCCCGCGAGAAGGCCGGAAATCGTGAAGACTGATACGCGGACCTTGTTTACGTTGACGCCGGACAGCCGCGCGGCTTCCGCGTTGCCTCCGAGCGCGAAGACGTGGCGGCCAAAGATGGTCCGCGTGAGCAGGATGTGCCCAAGGATCACCACGATGAAGGCGATGAGAGCTGAGATCGGCAGCGGCCCCATATAGCCCATGCCAAAGACGGTGAACTTGTGCTGCAGCAGGTCGTTCCGCATGGCGGCCATGGGTTGACTGGGATCGACGACGCCGATCGGCGCGCCATCCGTGATCACCAAGGCAGCGCCTCTCACGATCCACATGGTCGCGAGGGTCACGATGAAAGGTTGCATGCGCAACCAGGCCACAGCTGCGCCGTTAAGGAAGCCGACCAAGGCTCCGGCCGCAATTCCCGCAATGCAGGCCAGAAACATGGCACGCTCGCCGAATTGAGAGACCACTTGCGGTCCCATGAGGGTCATCGCGGTGACCACCCCAACAAGGCCGAGGATCGAGCCGACGGAGAGGTCGATTCCCGCCGTGATGATCACGAACGTCATGCCGACGGCGATGATCGCGTTCAACGAGGCCTGCTGGAAAAGGGACTGGAGCGTGGAGACCTGGCGGAAGCTCGGCGTAGTGGCGAAGAGCAGGGCGACGAGGAAGACAAATCCAAACAGAACGCCCGGGTTGACGCCGAAAAATGAGAGCTTACGCTTCACTGCGGGACACCCCCTCCCAATTCGCTTCGCTCATTGACCTCCCCCGCAGTGCAGGAGCGCTGCAGGGGAGGAGTTTTTTTGCACCTACGCTTCATGCACCGGCACTCCCACGGCCAGCTCGCCGATCATTTCCTGAGTAGCCTCTTCTCGGCTGAGCTCGCCGACCAATCGGCCCTCTCGCATGACGAGGATTCGGTCGGCCATGCCAAGCACCTCCGGCAGCTCCGAGGAGATCATCAGGATGCCGATACCTTGCGCCGCGAGGCGGTTCATCAGTTGGTAGATCTCGACCTTCGCGCCGACGTCGATGCCGCGTGTCGGCTCGTCAAGGATCAAGAGCTTGGATCGGGTGAGCAGCCATTTGCCGAGCACGACCTTCTGCTGATTGCCGCCCGAGAGGTTCTTCACCTTCTGCTCGATGCCCGGTGTGCGCACGCCAAGGTTCTGAACGTATTCGGAGACCGCCTTACGTTCGGACGACCTGCGCACAAATCCTCCGCGGCTAAGGGAGGGAAGAGCGGCCAGGGAAGTGTTCTCGCGCACCGACAGATCGAGGATCAAGCCTTGGCCCTTGCGGTCCTCCGGGACAAAGCCGATGCCGGTCTTAATCGCGCTGCGGGGGCCGTGTGCGATGAGCGGCTGTCCTTGAACGCGGATCTCTCCCGAGTCATACCGATCCGCGCCAAAGATGCATCGTGCAATTTCCGTGCGCCCCGAACCTATGAGGCCGGCCAGGGCAACGATCTCTCCAGCACGGACATTGAAGCTGATGCTCTTAAGGAGACCGTGCGTGGTGAGGCCGGAGACCTCCAGAACCGGATCGCCAAAGGGAGCGGGCACTTTGGGGAAGTTGTCTTCCAGAGTTCGCCCGACCATCATGCGGATCAGCTCGTCGGGCGTGACTTCGCTCGTGGGGCGCGTTCCGACCGTCTTGCCGTCACGAAGGACCGTGATGCGGTCGCAGATGGAGAAGACCTCGTCCATGCGGTGGGAGATGTAGATGATCGAGACGCCTTCCGCTTTGAGCTGCCGGATCAGGCGGTAGAGATTTTCCAGCTCGTGCTTGGTGAGCGTGGCAGACGGCTCGTCCATGACGAGGATGCGCGATTTGTGGCTGGTCGCCTTTGCGATCTCGACCATCTGCTGCATAGCTACGGACAGCTTGGAAACGGGCGTTCTCACGTCCACGTTGGATCCCAGGTTAGCCATGAGCGCGCTTGCCTCGCGCTCCATGCGTGCTTCGTCAAGCCAGCCGGGAAGCACCCCGCGAGGCTCTCGCCCAAGAAAGATGTTCTCGGCGATGCTGAGCTGGGGCACAAGGTTGAACTCCTGGTAAATGATGCCAATGCCGAGCTTTGTCGCCTCCCGCGGGGAGGAGATGTGCACCGGCTTCCCGTCGATAAGGATCGTGCCCGAGTCAGCCTGGTATGCGCCGGCCAGGATCTTCATGAGCGTGGACTTGCCTGCGCCGTTCTCGCCCATGAGGGCGTGGACCTCGCCGGGCAACACCTCGAGCGTGACGCCGTCGAGCGCCAGCACGCCGGGGAAGGACTTGACGACGCCTTCCATCCGGAGCAGAGGTTGATCTGTCAAAACGTGCTCCCCTGTCGACCCGCGAGAGCTATGCCTTCTGGAACGAGTCCTTCTTGACGATCCCCGTCGGGACGGCGATGATCGCGGGCACCTTCTCGCCGTTCAAAGATTTGATCACCGTGTCGATCGTGCTCACGCCGATGAGGTGCGGGAACTGGATCGCGTCGGCTTTCAAGGGGCTGGTGCCCGATGAGATGTAGGTCTGCGCCTCAGGGCCTGCATCGAAGCCGATGACGATCACGTCCGGCTTGTTCGCCTGCTTCAGAGCGGATAGCGTGCCGAGCGCCACGTTGTCGTTGATACCGAAGATCAGGTTAAGGTCCGGTTGAGTCGTGAGAAGGTTGGTGGCCTTGGTGACTGCTTCCTCGCGCTTTGCTTCGGGCACGTCGATGTCGGCGACGATGGTGATTCCGGGGTACTTGGCGATGGCCGCCTTAAAGCCCTTCACGCGGTCCTGCACGCTGGTGACGGTCTTCAAGTCTAGGATGGCGATCTTGCCCTTTCCGTTGAGAAGCTCGGCCGCGTACTCGCCTGCAAGCCTGCCGCCCTCGACGTTATTGGAGGCGACGTGCGACACGATCGTGCCGCATTTGGATGCGATGTCGGCGGTGAAGACGGGGATCTTCGCGGTGTTGGCCGCCATGACCGCGCCCACGATGGCGGAACTATCCACGGGACAGAGGACGATCGCATCGACTTTCTTGGCGATAAAGTTCGTAACCTGGTCGGCCTGCTTGTTGCGGTCCTTGTCGCCTGAGACGATGTCGACCGTGACGTTCTGCTTCTTCGCCTGATCCTCGAGGCCCTTCTTGAGCGCGCGATAGAACTCGTCGTCCTGCGTGAGGAGGCTGACGCCGATGACATAGGGCTTCTTGGCGGGTGCGCCTGGAACCGAGTCCGCGGGCTGCGAGGGTTCGGCAAGCGTCAGCTTGGGTGCCGCGGCTGTCGAGTCACCTGGCGTTGCGTTGTTCGCCGTGGTGTCGGCAGGATTGCTGCATCCACCCAGAACGACCAAGCCGGCAATGCTCACGAGAGCGAAACGAGAAATCAAGAACCTCTTCATACGCATCCTTCCCCCACTCGGCGGATGCATTACAGTACCCATAGCTACAGGATTCCTGCGATGGCCTGGATCACGCGCCAATTCCTCGTCGTCGTCTGGACCTTGGGCTTGGTCTTGAAGCTCGGGTACTCGTGCCGACCTTCGACTGGCTCTGAATAGGTGTAGACCTCCAGATCATCCACCCGAGCAACATGACCGCCGATTGGCATGGGATCAGGGAAGATGACCTCGTCCGGACGCTCGCTCAAGAAGGTCACAAGGTAGTCGGTATCGGGCGCCAGATCGCCAGGGAACGGATGCCCGGCCACGATCTTCTTCATCTCCTTGGCGGATCTCACCATCACGGAGATCGAGTTCTTGCCGACCAGTACGCGGTTCTCAATCAGTTGCTCGACTGCCCGGGAGCTCTTGATGTCGCAATCGAAGAGGACATTGCCGGATTGGATGTGCGTGGTCACATTCTTGAAGCCGAACGCCTCGAACATGGCGCGAAGATCCTGCATCGTGATGCGGTTGTTGGCTCCAACATTGATGCCTCTCAGGAAGGCCACGTAGCGCATGGTCGTGATTGTAATCAAACGGCCATCAAAGACCGCTGCAAAATGTCGGCTCGGTAGAACGTCTGAACTGAGCGTAAATGGCCACCGAGAACGCAGCGCAAACCCCGGAGCAGAAATCGGAACCCCGATGGGGCGCTGCCATCGCGTTCCTCGCGGCCGGAGGGTTGAACCTGGCATTAGGCCCAAACCTTTCCCTGGGACCTCGATGGCTGCCGATCCTGATCGTGGCTGCCGTGGAAATCATCGTCGCCGTGGCGCTGATCCGCGGCAATGAGCGGGTCGTGAGCGTGGTCGGCCACATCACGTCCGCGCTCCTGACCTTGTTTCTCCTTGCGTCAGTCGTCTTCCTGGTTCGTGGCGTCGTCCAAAAGGAGGCGCACCCCCTCGATCTCCTTCGTTCGGCTGCGGCCCTGTGGCTCACCAATATCCTCGTGTTCGCCTCGTGGTATTGGCATCTGGATGCGGGAGGTCCTTTTGAGCGGCGGCGTATCCCAGGACACTCCTGCGGGGCGTTCTTCTTTCCGCAGATGGCGATGCCGGAAGACATCAAGAAGTCGTCTGGGCAAGAGGACTGGGAACCCGGATTCGTCGACTACCTCTTCCTGGCGTTCAACACCAGCACGGCCCTCTCGCCTGCCGACACCTCAGCCCTGACTCGCTGGGCGAAGGGCGGAATGATGGTTCAAGCCCTGATCTCCCTAACGGTGTTAGTCCTGCTGGCCGCTCGAGCTGTGAACACTCTCTAGCCGGGTGTAATCTTGCGCCGCTTTGGAGAACAGACGCAAGTTCGGCTTTGAGACGCGGATGCTGCATGCCGGACAGATCCCCGATCCGTACGTGGGCGCGAGGGCCGTGCCGATCTACCAAACAACCTCGTACGTCTTCGAGAGTGCGGACGAGGCTGCGCACCTGTTTGAGCTGAAGCAGTACGGCAATATCTACTCGCGGATCAGCAATCCCACGACCGCGGTCTTCGAGGAGCGCATGGCCTCGCTGGAGAACGGGACCGGCGCGGTTGCGGTGGCCAGCGGGATGGCCGCGCAGTTCTCTACAATCCTAACCCTCTGCTCTCCGGGTGACGAGATCGTGGCATCGTCTCAGCTCTACGGCGGCAGCATCACGCAGCTCACGCACACGCTGAAGAAGCTGTCCGTTACTTCTCGGTTTGTGGATCCGGCTGATGTTTGCGCTTGGGAAGCGGCTATCACGCCGAAGACGAAAGCGCTCTTTGTGGAGACCATAGGGAACCCAGCCGGCAGCATTCCGGATCTGGAGGCGCTAGGTGCATTGGCGAAGTCGAAGGGGCTCCCCCTGATCGTGGACAACACCTTCGCCACGCCGTACCTGTGCCAGCCGATCGAGTGGGGAGCGACGATCGTCGTGCACTCCGCGACCAAGTTTATCGGCGGCCACGGCACGAGCATCGGGGGCGTGGTGGTTGATTCGGGCGACTTTGATTTTTCTCGCTACGAGACCATCGCCGATCCATCCGCGTCGTACCACGGCCTGCGCTTTTACGACACGTTCGGCCACTACGGATTCCTCATGAAGCGGCGCGCCGAGACGGTGCGAGACACCGGCGGATGCATCTCGCCGTTCAACTCTTTTCTGTTGCTGCAGGGCTTGGAAACCTTGTCGTTGCGGATGGACCGGCACGTGCAGAACGCCGGGTCGGTCGCCAGATTCCTGGAGGAGCATCCGAAGGTGGACAAGGTGTACTACGCGGGTCTGCCCAACCATCCGCATTTCGATCGGGCCAAGAAGTATTTGCCGAAAGGGCCAGGTGCGGTCATGGCGTTCGAGATCAAGGCGACGGATGGCCGGGAGGCTGGTCGCAAGTTCATCGAGTCGCTGCAGCTCTTCAGCCACCTAGCTAACGTGGGAGATGCCAAGAGCCTGGTCATTCATCCCGCCTCGACGACGCACCAACAGCTCACGGATGCGGAGCTTGAGGCGGGCGGCACCAGCGCGTCTTTGATTCGGCTCTCGGTCGGATTGGAGACAACGGAGGACCTCCTATGGGATTTGGATCAAGCTCTTTCGGCGACATAACTCTCAACTCCGCATTGCCTCCGGAGCTGCGGGATCGGTTCCAGAACACGCGGACGATCCGAGAGCTATTGGGTTCTGCTAAGACCATCGCGGTGGTCGGGCTGTCGACGGAGAAGACCAAGGCGAGCAACATGGTCGCCTCGTACCTGCAGGACGAGGGCTACCGCGTCATTCCAGTCAACCCTCGCGCCACCGAGATCCTAGACGAGAAGAGCTACCCGGATCTGAAGAGCATCCCGGAGAAGGTGGACATCGTGGACGTCTTCCGCCCGTCGGCCGACGTGCCGGGCATCGTCGAGGAGGCCATTGCCATCGGAGCCCGCGCCATTTGGACGCAACTCCGGATCATCGATCTACCGTCCGCCCAGCGGGCAGAGGCTGCGGGGTTGGCGGTGGTCGTCGACAAGTGCATCAAGATGGAGCACGGCCGCTTCGGCGGCGCGCTGCACTTCGCGGGCATGAACACCGAGGTCATCACCGCCCAGCGGAGACGATTTGGCCATCGCTAGGTGAGCCCCACTGTGGCTCCTTCAGTTCATGTGTGCAGGATTCAAAGCTGATACTCGGCCGGGGATTTGCTTCGCAACAGATCAACTGTTGTGCAACGAGGCGCCTACCGGACCGATCGGATCAATGGTCAACTCCTCGATCTTATCACTCCTAAGTGTAAAGCGATAAGAGAACTCGTAGGGACTACCGGGGAAATCTCCCGAAACAACGGCGGCAATGACATGGACACCGTTTCGCTGTTCGACCGATTTGAGCTCTGTGGAGAGCTTGTATTTGCCGCTGTTACGACTCATCCACTCGTCTATCTTGTCAAGACCTCGCAGTTCCAAATCCTCGCCGTTATCCCTCACGGTGGCATCGATCGCGAAATATTCAGCGAGCGGCAAAACGTCCTGACTGTCCTTACTGGCGAAGTACCTTTCGATAGGCAAGGGTAGCTCTAGCCGCATGGTCTTATCCTAGCACCCGAGGCTTCCGAAAACCCAGCCGCTGTCCACAAAGCTGCGGCGCAAGTCCTCTGAAACAAAGACTGTCACAGTTGAGGCGCTTTGCCAACGGACAAAATAAATTCTGCCCGTCTTTGCGTTTACGGCGAATGCGTTTTTGAACTGGTGAAACCCTGACCTCTCGAAGTACATGCGTCCTCACTGCCCCCGGGAGTCACTCGAAGACGGGTATATCTCGTAGCGCCCATTGGGTGACCGAAAGGTGGCCCTCTGACTTCGGTCTATCAACCGCTAATCCAATGCAATACCAGGCAATGGAGACGACTCCCACGATTGCCAAGAATGGAACCAATAAGTTCCGCACTATCCTCTTTACTGTACATTTGGAGATTAAAACCGCGCCAGGGTGATAGGTCCTATAAACCGTTTATTGTATGGCCCAAAGCGACCATCAACAACATGAATGGCATGCCGCCCTCACCGTCGCCTTTGAATTCGATCCTCGTAGCGACATCGTCTAGAGGCGTGACCGTCGCCTTGTTGACCGCCGTTTGAGTCATGTAAGTGCTCCAATAGTCCTTCGCCATCGCCAGTCCCTTCGGCGACTTCGAAAAGCTAACGATACTGAGCAGCGTTCGATTCTTGCCGAGGGAAGCGGAGTAACCGTATGCGTTCGGATCGTTCGCCGCGCCTTTGTTCTTCCCCGTATCTCGAATAGCAAAGAATGGCGCGCCCGCTTCAATGTATTTCCACTGCCGCAACGAATCAGGTAAGGCGCGGTCGGTTGGCATCGACGACTTTCGGCGGAGAACTTCAGCAAGATATATTTTGTCGCAAGCGCAAATGAGGAAACTACCGTCGAAAGTTACGAAGACGGATTCCGGATGAAACTGAGTGGGCTGAGCAAGAACGTACGTCGGATGGCCCGCAACCCTGATGGTTCGCAAAGAGTGCTTCAGAAGAATTGCTTTTGTGTGGGGCAAATATTTGTCTCCTATCGCCACGATATTGCACCCGTCATACACAGTTTTGTCCTCTCGCCCCTTAGCTCGGGAATTTCGGAAGTTCCGCGCCCCGTGGATGATGAAGTCATAGCGAAGTGGCCATCGGCCGGTACTAGGAGCATTAAGACCGATTGCCGCCAACAAGCCAACCATATCGGAAAGCTTGGCTTCGCCAGTGTTTTCTTGAAGACGCCCAGGCTCTGTATCTGCGACAAGTGTTTCCGTGTTCGCGGGTAGCCACCCTACTGCCTTCGCAATTGCCGGAGTCGTAACGTGCTTCAGGCCGTTTCCGCCATTTCCGTG
>JAXDKF010000246.1:0-10044 GCA_034667265.1 Fimbriimonadaceae bacterium | reverse complement strand
GACCGGGCGCTACTTGGGCGCGGAGTAAGCCTCGCCCGGCTGCCTCATTTGAGGAGGCGTCCAGGACATTACAGGTAAATCGTAAGTCGTAAAACGTAAATCGACAGAGGACGGTTCAGATCTTGTCGACCAGCCTGGATTTCACGGCCTTCATGGCTGCCTCGGTTCTTGAGTTCACCTGCAGGGCCTTGAGGATGTTGCTCACGTGGTTCTTTACCGTCTTCTCTGCGATGCAGAGCTTCGATGCGATCTCCTTGTTTCGCAGCCCTTGAGCGACGAGGTCCAGGATCTCTTGCTCGCGGTCGCTGAGCACGTAGAGCTCCGTGTCGTCCGTGTCGTCGTCCTCTCGAACGCGGCGAAAGTCTTCAAGCACCTTCGTCGCGATCTTTGGCGTGATCTTAGCCTCGCCTTTGTACGCGAGGCGAATGGCGTCGACGACTTCAGCGGGAGTGGAGGTCTTCAGCATGTATCCGAGTGCGCCTGCGCGGATCGCATCGTAGACCATGTCGGCTTCCTCGTTGACGGTGAGGATGACGACTTTGATGTCCTTGTGCTCCTTGAGGACCCGGCGGGTCAGCTCGATGCCGTCCATGTGCGGCATGTTGATGTCTGTCAGCAGAACGTCGGGCTGATCGGCGTTGCACGCGGCAAGCGCCTCTTTCCCATCGCTGCAAACATTGATCAGCTCGCACTCGGGCATGAGCGTGAGCGTGCGCTGGAGGGCCATTCGGTAGGGCTGCTCGTCGTCGGCCACGATCACGCGGATCTTGGAAGCCATGGGGGGAATTATAGAAGATTGCTGGATCGCTGGATTGGGGAGGTGTTGGGTATTGGGATTGCCGATACGGGATCGCTCGGCCCGTGACATCGGCTGCGGCTTAGGTGAGCCTGCCCCTAATACCTAGTACCCAACACCCAATACCTTCCCAATCTACAATAATTGACCGTGCCCCTACTCGAGGTCCGCGATCTGGAAGTCTCGTTTGGTCCGTTGCGCATCTTGCGCGGCGTGAGCTTTGACCTAGAGGCTGGGCAGACGCTCGGCGTGGTGGGCGAATCCGGCTGCGGCAAGTCCATGACCGGGTTCGCGATCATGGGGATGCTTCCGCCCGGCGGCAAGATCACCAAGGGCAGCATCAAGCTCGACGGAAAAGAATTGGTCGGCCTCAAGGAACGGCATCTGCGCGAAGTGCGCGGCGAACAAATCGCGCTTGTCATGCAGGACCCATTCACCAGCCTTAACCCGATGATGCGGATCGGGCACCAGATCGCCGAGGCACTGATCCTGCATCACGGCCTCAGCAGGAAAGAGGCGTGGAAACAGTCGGTCGAGATGCTGGAGAAAGTAGGCGTGCCCGCTCCCGCCAACTCCGCGAGGCGTTATCCGCACCAACTTAGTGGCGGCCAGCGTCAGCGCGTGGTGATCGGGATGGCGTTCGCGTGCAAGCCGCAAGTGTTGATCGCGGACGAGCCGACGACGGCCCTCGACGTCACATTGCAGGCGCAGATCCTGCGGCTGCTCCGCGAGCTCCAGGACAAGGAAGGCACGGCGGTGATGCTGATTTCGCACGACATCGGCGCGATCGCGACGGTGGCTCAGCGGATCGCGGTTTTCTACGCTGGCAGGATCGTGGAGATCGGGCCGTCGGAGCGGGTTCTCCGTCATGCGGCGATGCCGTACACGCGAGCCCTCCTCAACGCCTTGCCCCAAGCGGGGAAGACGCGGTTGGAGGCCATCGGCGGGCATCCGCCGGACCTTTCCAACCTGCCGCAAGGATGCCCGTTCTCGCCACGATGTCCTTTAGTGATCCCGAAATGCGCGGAGGAGCCAGGTTTGTTGGCCGTCGAGCCGGACCATCGGTCGGCGTGTTGGCGAGCGGACGAGGTCGTGCAGATGGCGCCGGGGGAAGGGCTTCGCGCGGCGACCGGCGACAGGTGACTGGCGACTGATATTTACGCCCTGCGCCCCCCGGTTGCCCCTCACCCCTTAAAGAAGCAGCGGAGCCGCATCGGGTGGGGCGTCGGAGAGCACAGCGGCGCGGGATTCGGGATCGCGCGTGATGTACAGCGCCTGGTCGGCGACCTGGTTGATCTCCTCGATGTGAGAGATCACGAAGATCTGCCGGAACCGGCCCTTTAGAGACGCCAACCGGTCCAACACGCTCTGGCGCCGCTCCACATCCAGCGATCCGAACACTTCGTCCAAAACCAGGAGGCTCATGGGTCGCCCATTGCGCTCCTGGATCAGCTCGCTTAGGGCAAGGCGCAAGGCGAGCGCGACGACGTCTTCCTCGCCGCCGGAAATGACCGACTTCGCAATGCCGTCGTCGATCACGGTCGGCTCAAAGTTGTTGTCCAGCGAGAGCGTGGTGTAGCGGCCGTTGGTCAGCAGATTCAGATTCTCGCTTGCACGGGCTTCGAGATCGGGGCCGATGGATCGGTTCAGCCGCTCGCGGAGATTGCGCATTTCTTTGGCGACCGTGTCATAGGAAGCTCCGCTCTTGCGAGCCTCATCCAGCTCCTTTGCCCGCGCATGATGCTCATCCAGGCGGGCTTGCGCCTGCTTTGCGGCGGCATCGGCCAGCTCTTTTAAGGAAGAAGCGTTCTTGAGGCTGGATAGGGTGTCCCGGAGTTTTTGATCGAGCGCTTGGTGCGCTGCGATGGCCTGAGTCACGTCGTCCTGCGAGTCAAATGAGAGCGCGCACCTCTCCGTTTCGAGCTTCTTGTACTGGGCCTTGGCTTTCTCATAATTTGCAGTGGCGGTCTTGTGGTCTTGCTCCCTTTCCTTGATGGCTTTCTCGCAGCCCTGCAGCCCAAGGAAACGGAGATGCTGCGGCTCCAAGCTCTCGAGGCTCTTCTTGACCGACTCGTGCTTCTTGAGGTCGTAGATCGGGGGCATGTTGGCGAGCTTCGCTTCCAACTTGGCGGCCGCCTCGCTCTTCTTTGCCTTCTCGCCCATGAGCGTCTTGGCTTGCGCTTGAGCTATGGCGGCAAGCTCACGGGCCTTGCGTGTTTCCTCCAGCTTGCTTTTTGCAGGGGCCAGCTCCGCCTCTGCCTTGGCGAGCTCCGCGGGTTTTTGGAGCGCCTGTTCAGCGACCTTCACCGCGGCAGCCTTCTGTTTCTGGCGTATGACCAGGTCGGTTCGTGCTCGCTCGATTCTCGGCGCGTAGCCTTCGGCGAGCGGTTGGCCGCACTCGGGGCATTGCCCTTTAGCGACCATTTCCTCGCATCGGGCCAAATTCTTTTGCGCCTCGTCGAGGCGAGCCGTGGCATCGATGAGGGCTTCCTGCGCCTTGCTTAGCTCGGCCTTCCATTTCTTGTCGAGATCCTGAATGCGCGCGGTCAGCCGTGTAAGCGCCTCGTCAGCTCCGACAAAGGCCTTCTCGAGGACGGCGACGTCGGTGAGCTTTAAGAGTTTGAGGTCCTGCTCATGACCGGCGATCTCGTCGCGCAACCTCTTGATCTCGCCGTGAGCCATCTCGCGCTTGACGTCGTCCTCGCGTTTGCGCTCCCAATCCTTGTTCTGGATTTGGAGGCGAGCGTATTCCTGCTCTTTCGGCTCCAACTCGCGGAACTCGGCGAGGTTCTTCTGCGCTTCCTTAAAGGCGCCTTCGGCCATCGTGACCGCGTCCTTGAGGCCCTTCGCTTCGCCGCCGATCTCCTTCATTTCGGAGGAGAGCGTCTGCCACTTCTCGGCCTTCGTCCGGAGTTCTTTCGCCGGAGGGATCTGCAGGTCTAGCGCTTTCCGCTCCTTCTCCATGGCCGCCGCCTGCGCGTCGATCTCTTTCAGCTTGTCAGTCGCCTGTTTCTTGTCTCGTTCCAAGTCCCCCAAATTGCCCAACGTCTTCTCGAGCGTCTCGGCCTTCGTCTTGAGCGACGAGCGTCGTTCCTTAGCAATCTCCTCGGCGCGCTTCAGCCGATCGAAGCCGAGCATGCGCGCGACCTCTTCCTGCCTGACCGACGACGTCCGGAAATTGAGGAAAGCGAGGTTCTTTTGCTCCGCGCAGAAAGAGTTGATGAACTGCTCATACGTGAGGCCTAGGAGTCGCTCACAGTAGCGCTTTACATCGTTTGGGCCGGCGGCAAGCTGCTTGATGCCTTCTTTGGTGTGCTCCTGCAGCTCGGCGTCCGTGTTGGATCGGCCGACGGTGTAGCGGATGCCGTCTAGCTCGAACGTGAGCTCGGCGCCGAATTTCTTTTTGCCCGTCTCGCCCCAGTAGAAGCGAATCGTCTCCTTGGTATCACGCTGGGCGCCGTAGAGGGCATAGGTGGTGGCCTCGAGAATCGTGGTTTTGCCAGTGCCGTTCGCGCCGACGATCGCGGTCATGCCCGCTTGGAAGTCGATCTCGGTGCTGCGATGCTGCCGGAAATGGTCAAGCTTGAGCCGGATCAGAAGCACGTTCCACCACCTCCTTCAGTAGGTCCAAGCCGAGGTCTTTCACGAATGCTCTCTCCACGCCACCCGGTAGATCGGCGTGCGTGATGTGGTCCTCCCAACTGTGCTCCAGAGTAATCGCTTCCGTCCGGATGGATTCCGAGTCCTCTGTGGGGAGCTCGGGCGGGAGGAGGCGCAGCAGGTAGTTGAGGCACCGCGCATTGAGGTCTCGCACGACTCCAGCGCCCATGCGGCCGCGGATATCCGGGTGGACGTTTAGCACTCGCTGGCGCACGATCGGCTGGTCCTCGTCCTTCCAGACCGCGTTTTCCATGATGCTCGCCGCGAGGGCTTCTGGCGTGTGATCGCTTGCACTGATAGGTCGCAGGTCTATGACCTTGCGCGTGGCTACCTTCACGAACTCCAGTTCGCTGGTCTTTGTATCGAACCAGACCCAGCCTTTGGGCAGCGGAGACTCCTCCCAAATGTTGTTGGATGTGAAGTCCGTCGAGCCGGGATAGCAGACGTTCTTGCCGAAGACCTGGTGGATGTGGAAGTCGCCAAGCGCGACGTAGGTCCATCTGTGCGGATATGTGTCTTCGATGTCGAAACGGCCCGCCTGCTTGAGAGCTTGGTTTGCGATGCCGTGCATGGTCAGCACGGAGGTCTTCCGCTTGAGCTGCGGCGTCCAATCGACTTTTTCGTCCGTGAGGATGCTGTTGCTGGGCACGCAGAGCACTTCCAGGTCCAGCTCGGGAAAGTCGATCGTGTCGGCCAACTTGGTGCGCACTTCCACGCCTGGGATCTCCGCGAAGAGGCTCAAGATGTTGCCGCTGTCTGCGAGACGAGGCGTGTCGTGGTTTCCGCCAATCAGGACGAACGGCTTGCCCTTTCGCTTGGCTTGGAATTCCGAGAGAGCTTTGAAGGTGTAGTGGATCGTGGCGTTGCTCGGGCGCACGACGTGGAAGAGATCGCCGCTGTGGATGACCAGGTCGGGATCTCGCTCGGCCATCGCGTTGAGGCAGTGCTGGAACGTGCGCATGACGTCGGCCTCGCGCTGGTTGAATCCTTGCGCGGTGGTCCGGCTGTAGGCACGGAATCCGAGGTGCGTGTCGCTGATGTGGGCGATGGTCATGGTGTGCGAGAGTGGAGAGCGTACAGCGTAAAGCGCACAGCGTGATGTGCGCAACTTCTCAATTTCAGGGACGGATCAAGTGTCTACTAGGATGCAATCGCAGGAGCGAAGCGGATGAGGGCGGTAGCCTGTATGCATGCTCCAGCCGCCGCTCACCTCGCCAGGAAACAGACTGCGCGAGCTGATCAAGAACGACACCGTCGTCATGCCGGGCGTGTTCAACGCGATCAGCGCGGTTTCGGCACACAAGGCGGGGGCGCGGGCGCTGTATCTCAGCGGAGCGGGGATCACGAACGGAACCCTGGGCCTGCCGGATATCGCGCTGGCAACGCTAACGGAGTTCGCGCAGATCGCCACCTACGTGTGCCAAGTGGCCGGCGTGCCAGTGATCTCGGACGCCGATACAGGATTCGGCGAGAGCTTGAACGTGATGCGGACGGTGATCGAGATGGAGCGCGCGGGTCTAGCGGGCATCCACATCGAAGACCAGGTCAACCCCAAACGGTGCGGCCACCTCGACGGCAAGACGGTGATCCCGGCAGAGGAGATGGCTCGCAAACTCCGCGCGGCGGTCGACAGCAAGAAGGATCCGAATTTCATGATCATTGCGAGGACGGATGCGCGTGGCGTGGAAGGTTTGGAGAGCGCGATCGAGCGGGCGAAGTGCTATGTGGGAGCCGGCGCGGACGCGATTTTTCCGGAGGGCTTGGCGAGCGAGGCGGAGTTCGAGGCTTTCAGGAAAGGCGTGAGCGTGCCGCTCATGGCGAACATGACCGAGTTCGGGAAGACGCCGATCATCCCGGCAGCGCGATTCAAGGATCTCGGATACGAGATGGTCATCTACCCGATGACCGCGTTCCGGGTGATGCTGAAGGCGCTAGACGAGTGCTACTCTGAGCTCCTGAAGGCGGGGACTCAAGCAGGGATCATGGACCGAATGCGGACGCGGGCGGAGCTGTACGACCGGATCGAGTACGCGGCGTATGAGGCGAAGGATCGGGAGTGGGCGGAGGAAGCGCAAAAGCGTTGAGTGTTAAGCGTAAAGCGTTGAGCGGGAGTGGGGAGCGTAAAGTGTTAATAGCCTCCAGACACCTGTACCAGGCGAGTGCACGGTCGGGAAGCAAGCTGGCGTCTGGAGGCAGCACTCACCATCCCTTTGGAAGCGGATTAGGTTCAAAGACCTGACTTACGGCCGCTGTACCCAAAGTTGCCATAAAATAGAGGCAATGGGAACGTTCTCTCGAAGCTTGGCCCTGACCAAGCAAAGCTGGTCGGTGTTGCGCGCGAACCCTCAGCTCGCACTCTTCCCCCTGGTGTCCGGCATCGTAACGATGCTGGTCATGGCCTCGTTTGCGGTTCCGGCTTTCTTCATGTTCATCAACATGAAGTCGAAGGATCAGCTCGGACCTGAGCACTACGCGTTGATGTTCGCCTTCTACATGGTGAGCTACTTCGTGGTGATCTTCTTTAACTCGGGTTTGGTGAGTTGCGCCTATGAGAGCCTCGGCGGACGGCCTGCCTCCTTCAACGAAGGCATGCGCGTGGCGTTCTCGAGGATCGGGTCGATCTTCGTCTATGCGTTGATTGCGGCGACGATCGGCATGATCCTAAAGGCGATCTCCGAGCGAGCCGGCATCATCAGAAGCCTCATCTCCAGCTTCCTGGGCTTCGCATGGACGCTTTTGACGTACTTCGTGGTGCCGATCCTCGTGGTCGACAATCGAAGTCCGGTTGAAGCGATCAAAGAATCGGGTTCGATGCTGAAGAAGACCTGGGGCGAGAACATCACGGTCAACGTCTCCCTGAACCTTATCTTCACGCTGTTGGGTCTGGTCGCGATCATTCCGCTGGTGGGCGGCATCGTCGTGGCGGGTACGACCAGCATGGCGCTCGGCCTTGCGATGGTGTTCTCGAGCATAGTCTGCATCCTGCTGCTCTGCTTGATCAGCTCGACCCTCACGGGCGTGTTCCAGACGGCGTTGTACGTGTACGCGCGCACCGGACAGCTTCCGGCATCGTATGACCCAAGCGTGGTCGAGTACGCCTTCAAGCAGAAGAAAGGCGGCTCCAACTACCCGCGGTTCGGGCGCCGCGACTACTGATCTTTACCTGCCCTGATCCAGAGCCCTCGATCCCAGGATAGGGGTCGGGGGCTTTTTTTGATTGCCGGTTGCTAGATTGCCGATTGCCGTTGGCACAGCAGCATCGTGTCTTACAAGTAGTATTGTGAAGCCCGGCCGGTATCTGGGCTAGGCTTCGCCGCCGGACGCGCTGTTGAGCACCGATGTGGCAAGGCACCGTAACTGCGGCGGTTCGGCAGCATTCTGGCTGCCAGCACCTAGCCCGGGGCTTGGCCGAATCAAGTGACAGCGAAAATGGGCGCCTCTCCCCTGGATTTACAAAAGCGAGCGGCCGCGCTGCCTTGGAAGGCCGTGTACTTTATCGTCGGGCTGGTCGCGTTTGCCCTTTACATCCCCTCATTGGGAGGAGCGCCAGTATGGGACGATCCGCAGTTGATAAGCGGAGAGGGCATCGGCCGCGGGACGATCGTCGGGGCAATCACGCAGCCCATGATGCACGGCTACTTCCGGCCCTTGGCGAACCTCCTTATTCTCGCCGAGAACAGCGTTTTTCACGGAAGCTCATTTTATTACCACCTCGTGAACGTGGCCATCCACGTTTGCACTTGCTTGTTGCTTGTCGGGCTCCTGCGAACCTGCTTCGCCAGCCGCCGCATCTCGCTTGTCGCAGGGCTGGCGATGGCCGTTCACCCCGTAATGCCAAGCGCCTTATGCTGGGTCAGTGGCGTGACCAACGCGCTTGCATCGTGCCTTGCCGCCGGCTTCACGTGGACGCTGATCCTGAGCTACGTTCAGCCCCAGAGGGCTCGGTTCTGGGCACTTACCTCGGCTGCCGTTTTCGCCCTCTGCTTGTTCACAAAGGAACAAGCTGTCGCGCTGATCCTGCTTGTTCCATTAGCGGAGCGGGCATTCGCCGGGCCGGGCGCGCGTCCAGCGAAGCTGTGGACACGTCTCGCTCCGTTTGCGGTAGCGACGATCCTGTTTCTGGTCGCCTGGAAAATTTATTTCCCGGGTTACCCTCCAATGGATCGCACCCTTGTCGAACGCATTCAGATGATTGGACAATCTGTCTGCTACTTCGCCCTCGTTCTTCTCTTTCCAAGCGAGAAATGGCTGCAGACTTACTCGCTCGGGTCATTTTCGGCGGACGCCTGGACTTGGACGATCCTTGGATATGTCCTTCTCGCTGCCTACGGGTGGGGTTGGCTTCGAGTCTGGCGGTCGGCCCCCACGCTTGCGTGGTTCGGCGCGTTTCTTTTTCTTGCCGTCATAACGGTGGTCAACATCGCCCCTCCCCCATCGTTCGAGCTGGCATCGTATCGGGCTGTGCTGGCCATATTGCCGCTGGCGGCAGTCATCGGAATACTGGTCGGGCGGGCAAAACACCGATGGGTTCAGGCCGCGGCGGTCTTGGTCGGCTGTTGGTGGGCGATCCTCACCTCCCTTGCGATTCCTGCGTGGGCGGACGAACAGTCGCTTTATTCCTCCATGGTGTCGGCCGATCCGAGTTTCCTTATGGGCCGCCGAAACTTGGCTTATGTCCTTCTTCGGTCCCCTTCCGGCGATCCAGCCGCCAATGCGCGCGAGGCGGCGAAGCAGCTAGAGGCGGCCCTGGACCAAGTCTACGGCTCGCAGGCTTGGCGAGAGGAGAATCTGGCCGTGTCCCTGCCGGAAAGCGACCGCAGCGTCGCGCATCGGCTGGGCCTGAGCAAAGGTCCCTCCGACCCGTATTCGTGGCTCGCGGGCCTCTATGGCCAACTCGCCAGAGCGAGGTGGCAGGCAGGGGACACGGATGGCGCCCATGTGGCGGCAAGTGTTGCTGCGCGCCTTCAGGCTAAGGCGGCCTATTAGGATCGTTTCGCTCTGCGTGACGGCTTCCGTTTGAGGCTGCCAGGTTCCTTCTCTTCGGGCGGCTGTCCAAGACCTTGACACCTCGGTAGTGGGTCAGTTTGGAAGCAGGGCGATAATCTCGTCTATCGTCCAGATATGGTCAGATACACCATTCGCTACTGCCGGGGTCGTTCCTAGGGTCATGTGCACTCGGCAGAAATTGTAGTGCATGTAGTGCAAAGCGATTGCGTGGCAGTGATTCTCGATTTTCTTTGAAAAGCCGTTCGTCAGGCGCGTGAAGCGTCGCATTCCCATCCTCATGCTGAGGTTCTGTCTTTCAATAAAGCTAGTTGAAATCTGCGACTCCAACGGGTCGCCTATGACTGCCTTTGTGTGAGCAGACAAGACCATTGCAGGGCTGTACCGAGTCTCGTTCTGCGGATCGGCTCCGTAGGTCTTGACCAGCATTCCGTAATCAACGTCGTGACCGAATGCAGCCTTCACCGCATTGCGGTACATGCCGTGACCGTCCGTCGTTAGCTGTACGCGCTTGCTGAGTCGGTCTGCCAGGTCCAACATGAAGTCGAGCGCTGAATCGTCGCTCCGTGGCCCTACGAGCCAAG
>JAXDKF010000245.1:0-5073 GCA_034667265.1 Fimbriimonadaceae bacterium | reverse complement strand
GCGGTTAACTTCCCGACAGCTTGCCTCGTGTTCTTCTATCTCGCCCTCCATTCGACCTACAACTTGGGCATGAAGCACACCGCAGTCGCCGACGTTTTCGCGATCAGCCTTGGCTTCGTGCTTCGCGCCGTTGTTGGCGCAGCCGCAATCGATGTGAAGATCTCCGGCTGGCTGCTGTTCTGCACCGGCGCGCTTGCCCTGATGCTCGGCTATGGCAAACGACGGCAGGAGTTCATCTTCCAGGGTGAAGAGCGCGGCCTCACGCGCGAGAGCCTCAACGATTATTCGATCATGGCTCTGAACGCCCTCGTGATCATGTCCGCAACCGCCGCCGCCATTTCTTACGGCATCTACAGCATCGATAGCCACACCGCGCAGAAGTACCCCGCCCTCGTCCTCACGACGCTGCCCGTGTTCTATGGCATCAGCCGCTACATCCTCGTGGCGTTCACACAAGACGAAGGAGGCGAGCCGGAATCCCTGCTCTTTTCCGATCGGCACATCTTGCTGAGCGTGGTGGGGTTTATCGCTCTTGCGGCGCTGGCAATGAGCGGCGTCCATATCCCGTTTTTGGAGGCGCAAGGTAGCTAGTTATCGCCACGCTATCGTGGTTGGGGCGTCCTCCGGCATAGGCGCCGAAATCGTCAAGCTCCTCGCCGATTCCGGATGCCGAGTTGGGGCGGTCGCCCGGCGCATCGATCGGTTGGAGCAGCTCGCCTCTCAATACGAGGGCAAGATCCTGCCCGTCGAGCACGACGTCAAGAATTACGACCAGGTGCCTGAGCTTTTTCAGCAAATCACGCAGCGGCTGGGCGGGCTCGATTTGATCGTCTACGCGTCCGGCGTCATGCCCGAGGTTGGCTGGCACGAGTACTGTTTCGAAAAGGACCGCGAGATGGTGGAGGTCAACTTTCTCGGGGCCATCGCCTGGCTGAACGAGGCTGCCTGCCGCTTTGAGAACACCAAGCACGGCTCGATCGTTGCGATCGGCAGCGTTGCCGGGGATAGGGGTCGAGCCGGTCAGCCGGTTTACAACGCAACCAAGGCCGCCCTCGCAACCTACATGGAGGCGCTCCGCAATCGCATTGGCCGCCACGGCGTAAAAGTGGTGTTGGTGAAGCCGGGTCCTACTCAGACCGAGATGACCGAAAAGCTACACCTTAAAGGAGCGATGCCCGCGCCCATTGCCGCCAAGAAGATCCTCGCGGTGGCCGACGACAGCGGCGAGCACTATCTTAAATTCACGCACAGGGTCGCATTCGCGATTATCCGTGCCATTCCGTCATGGCTGTTTCAAAAACTCAAGATCTAGCCGCACGACCTCGCCGCTCAGTGAAGAAGCGGCTCGAGACGGCGCGAATCGCGCGTCTTTCCGGCTTCGGAATGACCGTCAAGGCGGACGGCTACGTCTTTCGCCCGACCAGCGTCGATGAGGCGAAACAGGTTTTTGAGATCGCGCGCGAAGCAAAGCGGCAGGTCGTGCTGAGAGGCGCGGGGCGCAGTTACGGAGACGCGAACATCGGCGCCGAATGCGTGGTGCTGGACAACACCAGGATGCGCCGCATCCTGAGCTGGGATCCCGAAACCGGCGTGATCGATGTCGAATCGGGCGTGACCATCGAGGGGCTCTGGAGACATGTTCTGGACGATGGATGGTGGCCGCCCGTGGTCAGCGGCACGATGTACCCGACCATTGGCGGCGCGATCGCCATGAACATCCACGGAAAGAACAATTATTGCGCCGGCACGCTGGGCGAGCATGTGCTGGATATGGACGTCTTGACGCCAAACGGCCAAACGCTAACGCTCACACCCAACGACGACGCGTTCTACGCAATCATCAGCTCGGCCGGCCTTCTCGCGATGATCACGCGCGTGCGCCTCCAAATGAAGAAAGTGCACTCCGGCGATCTCCGCGTTCTGCCGCTGGCGCCGAGAAATTGGGAGGAGCAATTCGAAGCGTTCGAGAGCCTGGAGCACGACGCCGATTACATGGTGAGCTGGATCGACTGCTTCGGCTCAGAAAAGCAGGCCGGCCGCGGAGCTTTTCACGCCGCTTGGTATCTGGACGAACCGGGCGAGCACCCGCGCACGCTCCTGCAGGAGCATCAGGACTTGCCCGACACAGTCATGGGCTTCTGGCCGAAGTCGATGGTGTGGCGGATGCTCAAGAAACTCAACAACCGGCTGGGGATGGAATTCGTGAACTGGGCCAAGTTCGCGTCAGGGCGAGTGCTCGGGAACGGCAAGCCGCTCATGCAAAGCCTGGTGGGCTTTTCGTTTCTGCTCGACTACGTCCCCAATTGGCGCAATGCCTATCTTCCCTACGGCTTCATCCAGTATCAATCGTTTGTACCGAAGGAGCATGCGAAGCAGGTGTTCGCGATGCAGATCTTCTTGCAGCAACAGGCGGGGCTCGAGTCGTTCTTGGGAGTCCTGAAACGACATCGCCCCGACAAGTTCCTGTTCTCACACGCAGTTGACGGTTACTCTCTCGCGCTGGACTTCAAAGTCACCCGCAAGAATTGGCGCAAGCTGCAGACGCTCTGCCACGCGATGAACAACATCGTCCTCGAAGCTGGTGGACGGTTCTACTTCGCCAAGGACAGCACGCTGCGACCCTCGGACGTGCGCGCCTATCTCGGCGAAGACGCACTCGCAAAGTTCCGATCCTACAAGGCGCAGTTCGATCCGGAGAACCTGTTGACGAGTGAGCTCGCGCGCCGCGTTCAGCTCGCGTAAAGACCACTAACTTTGCTCAGCCAAACTGACCCGCATTTCTACTGGCTGACGTTCTTGCGGTTCTTGGTTGGTGTGTAGCACTCGGGGGAAGCCTGTGGATTATCATAGTTCCATTGGAGCACCCCGCTCCTTTTCCTCATCCAAACGGGGCTTAAGACCGCATTTAGGTTTTGGGTATTGGGTGGGAAATGGAATTCCTTTTAATTGATCTCTCAATACATTGGGCCGGCGTTTATCGCCGGCCTTTGATTTTTTATCGAGGTTGCAGGATTCAAGATGCAGGATTCTGGATGCAGGATGCATGCGATTGAGCGTGCGGGGTTGCGAATGGTCAGGTCCGATTTCCGGGCTATCGCCTGACGCCCTGAACGGCTCTCGGCAGCTTTCTCTTCCCTAAGCCCAGCCGGCCGTCTGCCGTGCCCATGATTCCGCGCAGCGCCTGGATCTCGTCGCGCACTTCGGCGGCCTTCTCAAATTCCATCGCGCGGGCGAGGTCCTTCATATCCTTCTCCAGGCTGGCGATGACCATCGGAATGTCTTCCAGCCTGATCGGCGATCCATCTTTCAATTTGGCCTGCGTGTCTGCGCTGTACTGCCCCGCCACGCCTCCTGCCGCATCGTAGGAGCGTACAGTCTCGCGAACGGCCTTTGCGATGGTCACTGGCTCCACGCCGTGGTCGATGTTGTGTTGGACCTGCACCTTTCGTCGGCGATCCGTCTCCTCCAAAGCGCGCTGCATCGAGCCGGTGATCGTGTCTGCGTAGAGCAACACTCTGCCATTGACGTTTCGAGCTGCGCGCCCGATGGTCTGGATCAAAGAGGTATCGGACCGGAGGAAGCCTTCCTTGTCCGCATCGAGGATCGCCACGAGCGTAACCTCCGGCAGGTCCAAACCTTCTCTGAGCAGGTTGACACCCACGATCACGTCGTACACACCCAGACGCAGATCCCTGAGGATTTCGGGCCGCTCGAGCGAGTGCACGTTTGAGTGGATGTATTGAACCTTGACGTTGAGGTCCTGGAGGTACCCCGTCAGGTCCTCCGCCATCTTTTTCGTCAGCGTCGTGACGAGCACGCGCTCCTTCCGATCCACTCGCTCCCGTATCTCGTGAATGAGGTCGTCGATCTGGCCCTTCGTCGGCCGGATCTCGACTTCGGGATCGACGATGTACGTCGGCCGGATGATCTGCTGGACCACCTGCGCCTGCGTCTCGTTCTCGAACGGCCCGGGTGTGGCACTCACGTACACAACCTGCGGCACGCGCGTTAGGAATTCTTCGAACTTCAGCGGCCGGTTATCCAGCGCGGAGGGCAGCCGGAATCCGTAGTCGACCAGCACCGACTTCCGCTGCTGATCGCCGTTGTACATGGCCCGAATCTGCGGAATGGTTTGGTGAGACTCATCAATGAAAACTATGGCGTCTGATGGCAAGAAGTCGAGCAGCGTGTACGGCGGCGTTCCCGGCGCGCGTCCGTCGAAGTAGCGCGAGTAGTTCTCGATTCCTGAGCAGTAGCCGACCTCCTTCATCATCTCGAGGTCAAACTCCGTGCGCTGGCGCAGGCGCTGAGCTTCCAACAGCTTGCCTTGCTCGACGAACATCGCGCATTGGGATTCCATCTCCTCGCGGATGATTCCCATGACCTCGTCAAGCCGCTCCAGCGGAGTGACGTAGTGGGTGGCGGGAAAGACGGAGACCTTGGTCGGCTCGTCCAAGACCTCACCGGTCAGCGGATCGAATAGGCGGATGCGCTCGATTGTGTCGCCGAAGAACTCCACACGCGTGACGATCTCCTCGTCTTTGGGCTGGATCTCTAACGTGTCGCCGCGCACGCGGAATGTGCCGCGCTCGAGCTGCACGTTGTTCCTCGTGAACTGCATCTGCACAAGACGCTGCAGGACCGCATCGAGCTCGAAGGTTGCCCCGGTCTCAAAGGTGACCACCGCTTCTGCATATTCGGTCGGAGAGCCCAAGCCGTAGATGCATGACACGCTCGCCACCACGATGACGTCTCGCCGCTCTAGCAACGCGTGAGTGGCGGCATGTCTCAGCCGCTCGATTTCTTCGTTGGTGGAGGAGTCCTTCTCGATGTAGAGGTCGGCGCTCGGAACGTACGCTTCCGGCTGGTAGTAGTCGTAATAGCTGATGAAATACTGCACCGAGTTCTCGGCGAAGAACGCTCGAAACTCCTGGCAGAGCTGAGCCGCCAGCGTCTTGTTGTGGGCCATGATCAGCGCCGGCCGCTGAGCCTGGGCGATGACCGAGGCCATGGTGTACGTCTTGCCCGTGCCCGTGGCGCCCAGAAGGGTCTGGAACCGGTAGCCGGAATCGA
>JAXDKF010000244.1:0-6303 GCA_034667265.1 Fimbriimonadaceae bacterium | reverse complement strand
CTCGCCGAGGCGGTCTCTTTTCTTCTTGTTTACAAGGACGCGTACCTTTCCATCAACGACCGCCACAACCGTTCCGATGAGCGGCTTGAAATCGGATCCTAGAGCGGTGGGCTCGGACATTGTTCTTGCTTTTGTCCATCAGGGACTGATAGGTGCGGGCGGCTACCGCATCCATGCTTCGCCGCCCGCTGAATCTGGTAGAGCACCCCGCCCTCACCAGGGTCGAAGGAACGGTCCCTCATGGTCCATTCCATCCACCTGATTGGGATTATAGTGGGACAAATAGGGGAATGCAAGGGTGAGCCACAGATTTGAATGTTTTTCGCGACTTTTTTCTGATTCGCAAGGCCAACTAGTAGACATACAGTGACACTGCTCTTACAGTGCGTCCACCATTTGATAGAGAAAGCCCCCTTTTCGAAGGCGTTTAAGAAGCGGCAGTAGTGGGCCTACTCGTGCTGGTTTGCCGACCGGAAGTGGGAGAAGGATGGGAAAAAGTGCGACGGGGCCCGGATCCTATAGGGGGAATTCCCGGCCCCGCGCGTTACTTAACCCGGTGGCATCATGGCTATTTCCAGAGCCTCCTTGGCTGGACTCGCGATACTTTGTGGACGCGAGTAATTGGTTGACGCGGAGGCTCATGGCGAGGTTTCGGAGTTTTGGCGCCAGGAAGCCGAATCTGGGAAACGCCCTTCGAGGACGACCCTTTGTTTCGGCAATTCAAGTTTCTGCCTCGCGATCTTAGTCCTGCGTATGCGACGTGAGTTCCTGGTTCTTTCGCGTTCGTATACTTCCTTAGAGATGGCCGCTCCTATCCTCGAAGCTCTTGCCGAGGGCGTGCTCGTTTACGACGGCGCGATGGGCACGCAGATCCAAGCGGCGGATCTGACCGCGGACGACTTCACGCTTCCCTCCACCACCGACGGTTCTCCACGGCTGAAAGAAGCCGCGCAGCGTGTAGGCGGGAAGCTCCTTGACGGCTGCAACGAGATCATCAATCTCACGAGGCCCGAGGTTATCGAGGCCATTCATGCTCGGTATCTGGCGGCTGGTTCAGACATCGTGGAGACCAACACGTTCGGCTCGACCTCTATCGTCCTGGCCGAATACGGGATCGAGGATCTGGTCTACGACATCAGTCTTGCGGCCGGCCAGATTGCTCGCCGGGCAGCAGATAAGGCGTCAGCCGCGGGCAGGCAGAGGTTTGTGGTCGGCGCGATCGGGCCGGGCACGAAGCTAGTGTCGCTCAGCCAGACGACTTGGCAGGAGCTCGAGAGCACTTATTGCGAATCCTTCAAGGCTTTGCTGGACGGCGGCGCGGACGCCCTCCTGCTCGAGACACTTCAAGACTTGCTGATGGTGAAGGCGTGCATCGTTGGTGCGCAACGCGCGATGGCGGAAAACGAACGCAATGTCCCGCTCTTCGTGCAAGTCACGATGGAGCAGACGGGCACCATGTTGCTAGGAACGGAGCTCGGCGCAGCCCTCAACATGATCGAGGCCTTCCCCGCCGTCTGCGCATTCGGCATCAACTGCGCGACAGGTCCGGTGGAGATGGCGCCGCATATCCGGTATCTCGGACAGAATTCCACGCGACCTATCGCCGTGCAGCCCAACGCGGGACTCCCTGTGATGGAAGGCGGCAAAGCGGTCTATCGCCTGACGCCGGAAGAGCTGGCCAAGCATCACGACCACTTCGTCAGCGATTTCGGAGTAGCGATGGCAGGAGGCTGCTGCGGAACCACGCCCGATCACATCAAGGCCGTCGTGGAAGCGGTGGGCGGCCGGCCCCACACGGCTGATGCGCATTGGATCCGATCTCGACACCTCTTCCCAGGGTTCGATTTCACAATGAAGACTGACGAGCAGGCGGCGGCGCTGTCGCTCGTCGGATGCTCGTCGCTCTACCAGTTTCAGCCGTATAAGCAAGACGCCTCGTTCCTGATCGTCGGCGAGAAAACGAACGCCAACGGATCGCGCGCTTTCCGAGACATGCTGGCAGCAGAAAATTGGGAGGGGCTGACCGAGCTGGCACGCGAGTTAGAAGGAGAAGGCTCGCACGTGCTGGATGTGTGCACGGCTTACGTGGGGCGAGACGAAGTGCGTGACATGCGCACCTTGCTCTCCTACTACAACCGGCATATCACGGTGCCGCTTATGATCGACTCGACCGAGACTCCGGCGATCGAGGTCTCCCTCCAAACTGTCGCAGGCAAGCCGATCGTGAACTCCATCAACTATGAGGATGGCGGCGGGCGAGTCGATAAAGTTCTTAAGCTTTGCCAAACCTATGGAGCCGGCGTAGTCGCGCTGACGATCGACGAGGATGGGATGGCCAAAGCCGCCGATAAGAAAGTGGAGATCGCTGACAGACTCCTGGCTGCGACCCGATCGTATGGATTGCCCGATCACGACGTGTTCATAGACTGCCTCACCTTCACGCTCGGCTCTGGCGACGAGGAGTTTCGCGCCGCCGGCGGCGAGACCATCGAAGCGATCAAGGAGATCCGGCGCCGACACCCACGCGTGAACACGATCCTCGGTGTCTCCAACATCAGCTTTGGCCTCAAGCCCGCGGCGCGGCAGATATTGAACTCGGCTTTCCTACACTATTGTCTCGAGGTCGGCCTGACCGCGGCAATCGTGCACTTCTCCAAGATCCGGCCGGAGAACAAGATCGACCAGGAGATCTGGAAGGTCGCCAGCGACGTTGTCTTCGATAAGCGCGAATTCGCTGTCGCCTAGGAACCCCACCACCCACCGCACCATAGCCCTGGCCGGCCACGTCTTCCTCTACAGTAGCGCCTGCGCAGACTGAGCACAAACATGATTCAAACCGGAAAGAACGAGTCGATGACGGCCATCGTGGTCTTGATCCTAGCCATCGGCCTGCTAGTGTGGGGCTGGATGAGGGCTCACAGTCAAACGGAGCTCAACCCCGTCCACAAGGCTCCTGCCGGATCCGGCGGCGGATTTGCAGGGGAATCCTAGAGCGCACCCCGTAAGGGTAGTCTCCCGACCATGCAATTGGCTGCCGCAGCAGTAGCCGTAACCCTCCTGCTCGGAGGAAGCGGCCTCGTCATCAAGGACCTCAAGAAGGGCAAGGGACACGCCGCCCAAGCCGGTGACACGCTCACGGTCCACTACACGGGCAAGCTCAAAAATGGCACCGTGTTCGACACTTCCAAGAAGAAAGGACGAACGCCTTTCACTCTGACCCTCGGTCGGCACCAGGTCATCAAGGGTTGGGACCAAGGCCTCGTGGGGATGAAGGTTGGCGGTCAGCGAAAGCTCGTCATCCCACCGGACATGGCTTATGGTAGCCGGGACATGGGCGTGATCCCGCCAAACTCGACCCTCATCTTCGTGGTGGATCTCCTTAAGATCGACAAAGCAAGGGGCTCTGGAAAGTGATCCAGTTCGAAGAAATTCAGGCTGGCGAGGGTCCTGAAGTCAAAAACGGCGACACGGTCGAGATGCACTACGTGGGCACCTTTCCGGACGGCAAGAAGTTCGACAGCAGCCGAGACCGGAATCAGACCTTCTCGTTCAAGGTGGGCTCCGGGCAGGTGATCAAGGGCTTCGATATGGCCGTCATGGGCATGAAGAAAGGTGGAAAGCGCAAGGCCACGATCCCGCCCGAGTTCGGCTACGGGGAACGCGGAGCGGGCGGGGTCATTCCCCCGAATGCGACGCTTCAGTTCGAGGTCGAAGTCGTTTCGATCAAGTAGCGGCATTCACAAACAACAAAGGCCGCGCTTCAAGCGCGGCCTTTGTTGTTTGTCCGGAAGGACTTACTTCTTGCCCTTGACGGCCACGGGGGTTGTCGCGATCTTGTTCGCAGCCTTGGCAGCCCTGGATTTGCGGCGAGCGGCCTGGTTCTTGTGAATGATGCCGCGCTGCTTGGCCTTGTCGATCGCGCTGGCGGCGGTTCCGAGAGCCTCTTTGGCTCCAGAGGCATCGCCGGAGGCGGCCGCCGTCCGAACCTTTTTCATGAAGGTCTTGAGGGACGTGCGGGTCTGCTGGTTGCGCACGCGCTTCTTGGCGGTTCTGCGCAGGTCTTTCTTGCTCGATCGAGTGTTAGCCATGGTTGAACGGAACCGGGATTATACCGAATTAGCAGAGTCGGTGTTGAGGTATTACGGTCTTGCGGTGTTACGGCCCGGACACCTCTCCGTAAGACCGTAACACCTTAATACCGCAATACCGTGCTCACTTCTTAATGAACTTCTTCTTCGTCTTATCGAACCCGAGATCGACCTTCTTAGGATCGAAATGCCAGACCGGCGAGCCCGAACGCTGATAGAAGCACTGGTAGCTGCTTAGGATCGAAGCGACCAGCCGCCGCGTGGACCGCCTGACCACGTTGACCTCTGCAAGCAGGGTCAGATAGTCCGCGCCCTTGGGCCAATGCCCCATCACGTCGATAAGGATCTGAAGCGTCGACTTGGCGTCGGCGTCGACGCCCATGTTGCGGAGCTCTTCCATCCGCTGGGAGCTGACGTAGATGACCGGGTCCGGCTGATCCAGCCAGGCAAACTCGAATACGTTCGGTCGAGGCGTCTTGGTCAGAGTAAAGACCGCGCCGCTCTCGATGGGCTGCTCGTACCACCAGTCGACCAGGTCGTAGATCAGGCGCGTGTCCTGATTGAGCCAGACTTGCTGCTCCCGACCCGTGGGGTCGACCCAGATAAGCTCTTGGATCTTCGGATCGGCATCGAGCCATCCAGTCGGGATCTGGCACATCGGGAACGTGCCGAGCTCTCTGTGGATCGACTTGATGACGAGGCGGAGCGTCTCCGGCATCGTCTTGGGCGGCGGTAGGACGTCCTCGTCCAATACGTCCGTCGCGAGCGGGTGGGCCAGAAGCTTACGGAGCGTAGAGCTCAAGCCATCGTCCGTAAGTTCGACGTCGACGAGATCGCCCTCTTCATTCCGGAACTCGGTCCTCACGAAGTGGAACGGCTCGGGAACGGTGTGGATGAACTCTGGAACGGTGCCGGCTTTTCGCAGGCGGTCGCCGCCCACCCATTGAACATTGCTGTCCCCGCGCATAGCCGCCATCATGTTCGTCATGTCGTCCGGGAACGTCTTGTTGGAAGGCGTGATTTCGTAGAACTCTTCCAGCAGCTTCGTGGTGGTCGTCGAAGCGGCCTTCTCTTGTGTGACGCGTGCCACGAGTCGCTTTACGTCCTCTGCCTTGACTTCGATAGGCGCCGCGTCTTCCACATCGATGGTGGGCGCAATGCGTTCGGCGAGCTTGACTGCGGTGGTCACCCACTTCTTGGCGTCGGCGATCACATGGAGCGTGCCATCTCCGCCGAGCACGTAGCCTTCCGTGTCCAGAACCCTCGCGAGAAACGAGCGCGAATCGTACAGGAGCACGGCGCGAGGGTCTTGCGGATTCAGGGCGGAAAACGCGACCGCGCCCAGCACCTTGAGCTTGATCGGAGCCGCGACCTTTAGGGCCTCAGGGATTGCGTCGGGCGCTCGCCAGTCGCTCTTGGCTAGCTTCTTCTGAGCCGCCTCGAACTCTTCGGTGTTCACGCTGTTCAGCGCGAGGGCCCTTTCCAGTCGCTCGTCGGTGGCATTAAATCCGAGCTCGGTCAGCGCGACCAAGTTCTTCGAAGTGAGGACAAACCGGCGGTCGGTGTCTAGCACGCGACGGATGATCGGCTCAACTTCTTCGGGAGTGCTTCGGCGGATCCGGCCGATCTCCTGAATGAGGAGCTCGAGCTGGACGGGGCCGCCAAAGGATCTCAGGACCACAACCAAAACCTCGTTGAATGGTCTGCCCTGCCCCAGCAACCTAGCCGCAGGGACCCAACGGCGCTCGTGATATGCGAATCTTTCGGGATTGGAGGCTAGCAGCGAACGCACCGTCGCGAGGCCAACACCTTCCTTTGAAAGTCGGTCAGCGAGATCGCCAAGCTTGACAGCCGACTCCATTTCGGTCAACTGCTCTAAAATCAGTCGGTCGACGTAGGACCTAGCAACGAGCTCCTCGGGTTTAATTGAGATTGTCTGGGCCAAGCGGTTCCTCATCAGCACCCCGGGAGAATGTCGCCGATTGAAGTCGGCAAGGGGGGGCGCAACCTCCTATTATAGCTTCCCGGAGCCGCTAAAATCCACCCGTTGGCGCAAATACAATGCAGCATCCGCCCGACTACGGCTATGCGCGAAAGAAGCTCAAGCTGGATCACGTTCTCACAGCCGTGATCATGGCCATAGCTGCGGGAATCGTCCTGTTCCCGTTGCTCGTCCGGGCAAGGGACCGCGCAGGCGAAGGCACATGCGCTGAGA